>NZ_RXXX01000039.1:0-27605 GCF_011006755.1 Anoxybacillus sp. MB8 | reverse complement strand
ACCATCGCTTTTGGTGTTGGTTTAAAAGTTATTCTAAAAAACTGAATAAAAAATCCTTTTGTTCCGCCCTACCAAGGTGCGAAATATGAGTCGTACGGAGCGCCAAGCTGATTTTTCCAATATGTTTGTAGCGCTGGAAGCTCAAATGGCGTCGGGAGATATGGATTCATTTGCATATGCCCTTTGAGCGCATGTGGCGACCCGAATAGCTGCACGTAGTCTTCCGCTAATATTTCAGGCATATACCATTCATATTCTCCACTTCCATCAATATGAACGGACGGGTAGTGAAACAACTCGCGCGCGGCAGCATACTGCGACTGCAGCCATTCGTTCGGTCGGCTTTGTTCTTTATTTAACAAATAATAATAAGTGAAATGATGCCCGTACTCGTGCGCTAACGTCGTCGCCATCTCTTCCACCGTCGTCCATTCATTTCCTCCATACAAATGAATATATCGATTTGGAAGAAGAGACAGCTTCGGACTGACTTGATATTGCGCAAAATATTGTCCAAGCACGTTTTGTCCTGCGGGGTAATCAGGAAAAATTTTTATACTCCCTAACAAGGAGAGTTCGGCACCGTGTTTATTTTTTAATAACTCTTGCTCAAGTTTGGCAAGCTTCGTTTCATCCCAATATATACTGTAACTTTCAAACGTCACTCCACTCGTTCCTTTATAGCGGGCAATCAGCGGATAGTAATCTTCGTACGCTTGCGCTTGTGCTTTATTTGTTAAATCAACGACATGAGCATGAGCTGGATGTTGAAACAACAATAAAAAAAAGAACGTAAGCCATATGAATCGCATATGATTCACCTCGTTGTCTATGAATCTTATATTTATTTTAACACGATTGGTTGCACGAGGCGTCTGGAAAAAGATTAAAGGCTGCCTACATATGCAGGCAACCTTCGTTTCATCTATTTCTTTGTTATAGAGAGCGTGTATGGCTTAGCATTTGGACGAGCGAGCGATTCCTCTACGACGACATAGTACGTTCCTTTTTTCAACGAAAGCGTACCGATTTCTGCGTCGCCGTCACCGTAATGGTCATACGTTTGAACGAGGCGTCCTTTCGCATCGAAAATGGACATGACGCCGTCCATCGTGCCCGGTACATTGAGCTTGAATGTAAATGTACCGTCTTTTTCAACGACAAATTTGTACGCATCTTTATCTCCATAGTCAACGATGTTCATATACCCCGTTGCTTCATACGCATTTCCTTTTTTACGGAGAGAAAGCGGCTTCGATGGTACGTTGTTTTTTAAGACAGACGATGCATCTTCATCTTTTTTGCTGAACGATTGAATGCCAAAGTTGTACGACTGAAGCGATAGTCCGTCAAACATAAATGAGTCGATGACAAAGAAATATCCGACGTTTTTCTTCGCTCGGAACGATCCGTGCGCATCGTATAACGGGCTCCAACCATTCGGAGCAAACGTGACCGCTTTGCCGTATTCGTCTTCGTCAATCGTCATATTGCCGTTCGTATCTTCGACAACCGAGATGATCGGAACTAATGTGCCTCGCAATGGTTTTGGTAGCGACGCATTTGGCTTGCTTGGCTGTGCAAAAAGCGTCAACAGTTCGTTCGCTTGACGATGTTTATAGTAGTAGTAATCGACATCGTTCGGAAGCACGAAGTTTCCTGTTTTCGTTTCATTGACGTTCACGACCGTGGCTTGAACTGGATCGTTATTTTTCTCATTTTTATCTTTTGGTGCATCGATTAATTTTTTCGACGCAATCCTATACGGTTCAGCGACCGGTTGATAATAGTCGTTTTGCACCGACATGTAGTACGTTTTTCCTTCTTCCAAAATGAGCGTCCAATCTGTTTGTTTTTTGCCTGTCATCCAATCAAATGGCCAAAAGTTGTTTACCGGTACGAGATCGTCTTTTTTCTCATCGTATTCAAATAATGTAGCTGAAGGCATCATATCTTCAGGTGTCGCAAACGAAAACTCGTACACAGCCGTTGTTGGGACAGTGAATTGGTAAAAATCTTGGTCGCCACTAAATTGAATGAACGCTTGTGTTCGATCTCCAATATTGTGAGGACGGGCATTTTCTTTAATTTGCTGTACTTGTTCTTGATCGAAATAACTCCAACTCCCATCGTCAATAATGACGATCACATCGTTCGGTTTGCGCATTTGTTCTTTTATTTTTTCAGCTTGTTCCACAGCCCCTTCTTCCGATGGCATCGGCTCACGTGCTGGGAAGTTGTCTTCGTCAGCTGGAAGTGTCACGACTTCTGCGCGAAGTTGATATGGGATTGCTGAACCGGTTAACTGTTTTACTTGATTGTTTAACATCGCCAGATCAAACATCATTGGATAAAATCCGCCCATCGGTTCGCTAGAAGCTTCAACGACATATGGCACACCCGGTTGCGCTTCAAATGTGAGCGTTTCTCCTTTACTTATGCCGTTATTGTTTCCAGATGCAATCGGGAATGCCATTTCTTTATATTTCACGTCTGGATCAACAGGACGATATAGCTCATCAGCTAAATAAATGTTTAATGATGAGTCGATCCCTGGAACCGAGGACAATTGAAACTTGACCGTTGTTGGCTCTGTGACAGTAAATTGAAAATAGTCGCGGTCGCTTTCCGTTGCATCTTTTTCTGGGACAAATGTTAAGTCCTCTGCGACAAACGGCAATTGTTCAATGGTAGCTGGATTTTCTTTTGTCAAGCCATCGTCCGCAAGCTCTGTAAACGACTGGACAGTTAACGTATATGTTGACTTTCCTTGCAAGCTGTAGTTGCCGTTCGCATCTGTGACGCCGATCGCAAGCACGCCTGATTGCTTTGCCGTAAATAGTTTTGCTTCCATTTCACCTGCGCGACCGTCATTCACTTGAATCGGTTTTTCAGACACCGTTTGCCCTTCTGGGTAGAAACGGAATACGAGCTTATCATCGTATGATTGTGCTCCTTCAAGTAACGCTTGGACACTTTCGCCTTGTTGAACGTTCACTTTCACCCAATGCACTTCCTCTGGGTTTGTGAACGAACCTGTTTTCACGTACGGCTCTTTCGCATCAATGACTGGCGCTTTCGCTAAAATCGTTTCATCGTTCCATTTTTCTTTTTGCGGCACGTTTTTGATGTTATATTGCAACGCTGCCACTGGATTGACTAAACCGTTGCCGTACGTTAAATCATAGCCCGGGTCTCCTAAATCTGTCGCCGTGCGTTCTAATATCCATTCGACTTGATACGGCTTTAAATTCGGATCTTTCGATAAAAGAAGAGACGCCACGCCCGCCACAACTGGCGACGCCATCGATGTTCCACTTAACTCAGCAAACGAAGAACCTTTCGCATAGTCATAAATCGGGCTGTACACATCCACGCCCGGCGCCACAATGTCCACAGACGGACCGTAGTTTGAAAACTCAGCAAGCTCATTTTTGTTGTCGGTCGCTCCGACGCTAATGACTCCTTCGTATGAAGCTGGGATGGAGTACATATCTGTCGCTTCGTTTCCTGCTGCCGCAACGACCGTAATTCCTGCGTCAATGGCTTTTTGAACAGCTTCTTCTAAAATCGGCGAGCTAAAATAGCCGCCAAGGCTCATATTAATGACTTTTGCTCCTTTTTCAATCGCATACAAAATGCCTTGGGCGATCGTATAGTCGCTTGCCCCCCATCCCCCACCGAATACGTCAATCGGCAAAATTTTGACGTTCGGGTTGACGCCATGCGCTCCCACACCGTTGTTGACGTTCGCACCGATAATGCCGGCAACGTGCGTTCCGTGCACATCTTTGATCGGTGCCCCTGCCGGATTGATCGCATTGTAAGCTGGGAGAAGACGCCCTTTGAACTCAGGATGTTTCGTGTCCATTCCTGTGTCGATGACAGCAACTGTGACACTAGACTTCCCAGCAAGTTTTAACGCTTTATCTATGTTTAAAAGCGATAATAAATACATATGGTCTGCTTTCGGATCAGCCGAACCGAGCCGTTTGTATGTAAAACTTGGTGTCACACGTTTGACGGCTTTTAATTTTGCATAATTTTTTATCACTTGCTGCATATCTTTCCCTTTTTGCACGGTGACGACGTCATATCCTAGTTGCGGAAATGATTGCTTCAGCGTCGCTCCGAAACTACGATGCACGGCAGCTGGAATTTTCTCGCTGTACTTGACAATCAGCGTGTCGGTGCTCACTTGATCTTGCGCCTCTTCAAACCGTTTGTAAGCAAGAGCCGTTTGCCCTTTTGTCACTTGTTTTTTCCATTGGGCTATTGGCGGTTCCGTCGACGCTTGAGCGACCGTCGGCACGATCAGTGCGGAAACTAAACTAACGGATAATGCGGTCTTCTTCCATTTTTTCATAAAAGTCCTCCTTCAAAAGAATGTAACATACATATTCGCCCTCAAAAGCAAATACACCTACTAAAACGAAAAAAACATAAAAAAGTTTCATATTTTGATAATTTTTTCTACAAAGTAGAAATATCACCCATAAAAAGAAAAGTACAGAAATGCTTTTCAGAGAGTGAAACATTTTGGGAACAATGGTATACTGTACGTTGAGACTATTTGATTTACAGCGAAGGAGAAGGTTCCCGATGTTATCTTACATAAAAAAGTTAGTCAACAGCGATGAACGAAAACTGAAAAACTATTATAAAACGGTTGCACGCATTAATGCGCTTGAGCCAGAGTTTGAAAAAATGACGGATGAACAGTTGAAAGCAAAAACAGCAGAGTTCAAACGCCGTCTACAAAATGGCGAAACCGTATTTGATGTACAAGTTGAGGCTTTTGCGACCGTTCGCGAAGCGTCAAAACGTGTGCTTGGCATGCGCCATTTTGACGTTCAGCTCATTGGTGGGCTTGTGCTTGCGGAAGGAAATATTGCGGAGATGGCGACAGGGGAAGGAAAGACGCTCGTCGCTTCTTCACCAAGCTATTTACGCGCTTTGGAAGGAAAAGGAGTGCATGTCATTACAGTAAACGACTACTTAGCTCGTCGCGACCGCGAGTTAATTGGTCAAATTCATGAGTTTTTAGGTTTATCCGTTGGATTAAATTTACCACAAATGACATCCGAACAAAAAAAAGCGGCATACATGGCTGATATTACGTACGGTGTCGGAACTGAGTTTGGATTCGACTATTTGCGTGATCATATGGTATATAGCGTTGGCGAGCGCGTACAGCGCCCATTCCATTATGCGATCATCGATGAAATTGATAGCGTACTCATCGATGAAGCAAAAACACCGCTCATTATTGCTGGTAAGACAGGAGTAAGCTCGGAGTTAAGTTACTTGTGTGCTCGTATTGTGAAGCATTTTGTTCGTGGAGAAGATTACGAATACGATGAAGAAACAAAGGCTGTTAGCTTAACTGATCGCGGGATTGAAAAAATTGAAAAGGGATTTGGCATCGACAACTTATACGATCTTGAACATCAAGTGTTGTACCACTACGTCATTCAAGCGTTGCGCGCATACGTCATGTTTACGCGCGATGTCGACTATATCGTGAAAGACGGAAAAGTGTTGTTAATTGACATGTTCACCGGTCGTCCGATGGAAGGGCGCAGTTTAAGCAACGGGCTTCATCAAGCGATTGAAGCAAAAGAAGGATTAGAGTTGACGGAGGAAAATAAAATTCAAGCGTCAGTGACAATTCAAAACTATTTCCGCCTTTATCCGATTTTATCAGGAATGACAGGAACAGCAAAAACAGAAGAAAAAGAGTTTCAAACGTTGTATGGAATGGATGTCGTCCAAATTCCAACAAACCGTCCTGTCATCCGTCAAGACTTGCCGGATCGCGTCTTTGCGACAATCGAAGCGAAATATAAAGCCGTCGCCAAAGAAGCGAAACGCGTTCATGCGACAGGACAACCGATGCTCATCGGAACGACGTCCATTTTACAGTCGGAAAAAGTGGCGAAATATTTAGCAGAAGAAGGGTTACCGTTTCAATTGTTAAACGCCAAAAGCGTCGAACAAGAAGTTGAACTCATTTCTCGCGCCGGTCAAAAAGGACAAATTACGATTGCGACAAATATGGCGGGACGCGGAACAGATATTATGCTCGGCGAAGGAGTAGCAGAGCTTGGCGGATTGTATGTCCTCGGTACAGAACGCCATGAAAGCCGACGCATTGATAACCAATTAAAAGGACGTGCAGGTCGCCAAGGCGATCCGGGACGCTCGCAATTTTTCATTTCGCTTGAAGATGAGATGTTCCGCCGCTTCGCAAAAGAGGAACTAGAAAAAATGAAAAAATCATTGCACGTAAACGAAGAAGGCGAAGTATTAAACAAAGACGTTCATGAATTTGTCAACCGTGTCCAGCGCATTTGTGAAGGAAGCAATTTCTCTGTACGGGAATATAACTTAAAGCTGGATGATGTATTAAACGAACAGCGTCGAACGATTTATACGCTCCGTAATCGTGTTCTTGAATCAACCGATGTGCGTTCCATTGTTCTTTCTATGCTTCCAACGTATATCGAGCGCGAGATCGACGAAGCTTGTCCAGAAGAAGCAATTCCAGAAGAATGGGACGTATCCCGCGTCATCGAAAGTGTACACATGGTGACAAATGAGAAAATCGACCTTTCTTCTGTCACCGATCGTTCAGAAGTGGAGCACGCTGCAAAGACGGCAGTCGATACATGGATCTCACACGTCCAATCCCTTGAAGGAAACGAAGAGCTAGAGATCGTGTTGAAACGGGTCGTATTAGGATTGCTTGATATGTACTGGACAAAACATTTAGAGGCAATGGAGCTACTAAAAGAAGGAATTGGCTTGCGTTATTATGGACAAGAGGATCCAATGCGTCAATATGCAAAAGAGGCGTTACAACTATTCACAACAATGTATCATCAATTTGAACGTGACGCTTGCAAGCAGCTTGCACAATTATTGAAAATGTAGAGAGGGGAAGAAACGATGTTGTCATTTTTTAAACGAAAAAAGCAAGGGGAAGATAGCACAATTGACGCTGGTCAGTTGCTGGAAAAAGAGTATGAACAAAAGGAAGAATGGGTAAAGACAGAATTATCATTTCATCCACATATGCGAATCAGTACGGAGCAAAAATATTACTTTCAATTTTTAAACAACGAATTGCCGCCTTTAAAACCGAACCAACTATCGTTGTCTGGAATTGAGTTAAAGAAGGAGAATGGACGTTATATCGTTACCGCGTTCATCCGTCATACATTAAATCAATCTCTATCGTTAGGTGATGCACCTCTTTTACTGATTGGACCGAATGGTGAATTACTTGGGCGAAAAGTGTTTCCATTAAAAGAACTTGGTGAATTACCACCAAATTCAAGCCGACCTTGGTCGTTTGTGTTTTCTGAAAACGACTTATTCGTGAAAGAACTTCCGGAGACTGGATGGAAGTTAGCATTCGAGTTAAAAAAACAACACGCATTGGACATGGAAGAAAGTTGGGAGAAATCATTATCCGATGAAGATAAGCAAAAACTCGAACAACTTGTTCGTTCATTAACTCCTCCAAAAGAAGGGGAATTAAATTTCATGGGGCTACAAGCGAAAATCAATGAAGAAGGTCATCTCGTTGTTACCCTTTTAATACGTAATGGTAGCTATAAAAACATTCGTCTTGAACAATTGCCACTTGTTGTAGAAGATGCAAGTAAAGAAATCGTTGCACGTGGGTCATTCACATTGCAGCTAGAAGTGAAAGCCAACACTAGCAAGCCATGGACCTTCATTTTTCCAAAGTCGTTACTGACAAAAGAACACATTGATTTAAGTGAGTGGCGTGTATATCCACCTCAGCAGTAAGAAAAGAGTGTCCTTTGCATAAAGGACACTCTTTTCTTAACATGAAATGACCCGAAAAACTCGCTTCCAACGAGCCTTTCGGGTTCATTCCATTTGCTCTGCCTCTGGCCACCAACCGCTCTCTATCGTAAACAGAAGGAAATAGTACTACAGTTATATTTTAGCATCATTTTTTATGTTTCACAAACATATTTTTTGTTTTTTTGGTATAAATTTTTCATTAACATACATTCTTTTCTTTCATCTCTTACACAAAACTAAAATAAACAATAGCGTATTTTCTGCCCGGAACGAATGGAAACTGAGCGGAATGTACATAAGATGGCTCGTTCTTCAGCAGCGGTGAGGTCATTCATCGGTGCGGGGATGTAGCGCTTCTCGAGGTCATTCCAGCGTTTAACGCATATTTGCACTTTTCCTTTTCCAAACAAAAACGTAATCACAATCATTAATTGATCGTCTATCGTTTTAAAAAATAAAAATAGATCGTCTTTTGTTGTACATGTAATCATGCGATAGCGAATCGGTTCTAGTGGCAACTTTTCAATCGGTGAAATAAACTGAAGTGAATCAGAAAAGTGAATTGGCTCAATTGTTCGTGATTCATGAAATGGGGGATTTGGCTTCTCTTTAATCAGTACCTCACACATTTTCCCTCCTCTTTTTGTTTGATGAACAATGAAATTTGAAAAATAAATATTCACAATTCATCCTCTCCTTCAACTTTTTCCAATGTATATTTTTACATTAATTGAATATTCAATCAACTTTTTTCGACAAAGATTCTGTTGGTTTTTGTTCTATTTTAGAACATTTTGTTTTCTTGTTCATAAAAAGAACAAAACATTCCCTATTCTTCTTCTATTGTAAAAGAAAAAAGGGAATTTGGTGGAAGATGATGTTACAACATATGAGCGAACAAATTAAACGTTTGCGTAAAGCGAACCATTGGACGCAAGAGCAGTTGGCGCAACGGCTAAACGTATCTCGTTCAAAAGTGAGCAAATGGGAAAACGGGGAAGTGCTCCCTGATTTAAAATCCATTATCGACATGAGCGATTTGTTTCGTGTGAGTGTTGATTTTTTACTTGGCAAACATCCGACAGATGAACAACGATTGCAAGAAGTACAGCTCGCATACGGAACGAATGAGATGGATGAAGAACGACTCGCGCTTATTCGTTATATGAATGAACAGCGTGAGCTTGCAAAGCGGTTATATGCGTTGCAGTCATTGCCTTCCCATAAACGAAAACGAGTGGAAGAAGTAGTCATAAAAATGATTGATGAAATGATTGAAGCATTGAAATAAAAAAAGGGGCGTTTTTTTGCCCTTTATTCAATGCCAATTAATTTTTTAACCGATACACGTCAGCTTCTGTTTGCCATTGTTTTTGCGCATGCAATTCAAATTTATCGTGCAGCTTGTCCACTTTTGTTTCTAACTTTCCGATGCGCACATGCAGTTCTTTTACTTCTTCGCGTATTTCTTGTTTAAAGTTCTCCATCTCTGTGCGCATTTCTTGTTTGAAACTTTCCATTTCCGCACGTATCTCTTGTTTGAAACTTTCCATTTCTGCGCGCATTTCACGCACTTCATACAGCAATTCTTTGACAGCTTGTAAAATTTGGCTCTCCACTTTTTATTCACCCCTTTCTCCCCCCTAGCATATCACTCCCCTCATAGACGGTCAATTGAAAAAAAGAGGCTAGCAAGGGGGCTAGCCAAACTGTGAGGGAGCAGTAAGAGGATGCATTTTGGAAGGAAATGAGAGGAACCTTTCTATCACCTCCTCGATTCATATGATACGAGATGATAAAAAAGATGTAAAATTTCGATTTTTCAATTTTCAAGCGTTTTTCTTCGTTTTTTGCCGCTTTTTTCGGCTTTTTCCGCGAAAAAAGGGCTTGAAAATTCAATTTTCACTTTTTCTTTTCTTTTTTTGTTGTCTGTTGTTCGTATGATATAATGGAAATAACTACTGTTGCGAGGTGGTTTTGTGAAAACATTTAAGCTCGTTTCCCTCACATTATTACATGAGCAAAAACAAAACATTCCGCTCATTGACGGTTTAATGATTAATAAAGAAGATGAAAATAAACGTTGGCTTGTCGAAGCATATATGGATCAAACATATCGTGAGCTATTTACATCGTTAAAAGAAAGCGGAACGACGTTTGATGCACTCGTCACCATTTCCAGAACAACGAACGATCCCGCCCATATTCGTGCCACCGTTCGTTCGGTGACGATGATGGGAGAGCGCATGAGCGTATTAATGGATGCGACGATTATCAAACGCTCCAACTTAGCTGAAGTCGTGTTAGAAGATTTAGTCCAACGCGGCTTGCACGGTGAAACGCTTCTGCAACAATTTAAACAACAAATGCATACAAAAAGGAATTAGCGTTTTTGTTTCGCTACAACGACATATCGGTTCGGCGCATCCCCAATCCAGCGAAACGGGTAACATGTAATTAACGTCAACGTCGGATGCGCTTTTGGAACGAGCACCGTTTGATCGTCAGGACGAACGATGCGAATATGTTGCACGACATATGTCCACGTTTTGTCGTTCGTCCGTACGATCAGTTCATCACCTAATTGAATGTCACCGAGCTGACGAAATACTGTATCCCGATGCCCTGCTAAAATAGTATGATTCCCCTCGCCCGGAAGCGCACTTCGCTCATCGTATGCGACGCCTTTGTCCAATTGTTCCATGCCTTCATAAATCGGCATATATATGTTTAGTTTCGGAATGAAAAGCGTTCCGATCGCATCATGCGGTTGTTCACTTTGTTGCACCGCTTCATATGCTTGATGCCAACCGAGCGCATTTGCCCAAATGAAAGATGCTCCAAAAAGAAAAAGCGCAATAGCAATGACCCGCATCACATCCCTTTCCTCCATAGCACGAAACTTGCTAGCAATAAGCCGAGACCTATGAGCATGTTCATTCCGTACGAAGAAGCTGTTTTTGGCATGCGCGCAACGAGCAAGCCGCTTTCTAAATCGAGCGCCATCTTGCCGATATGCGCGAGTTGCTCGCTTACATCAATCCATGCACTTTCATTCATTCGTTCGCGCGGAATGTACACATCCGCAACAAAATCCCCTTCCTTATCATACCATTCCATCACAACGGGGGCAGCAACCGTCTGGAATTGTTCAAACGAAATCGGCGTTCGTCCTCGTTCGTTTACTTCATATACTTTCGCTTGAAGCTGATAAAGTGAGAGCCATTCATTCCAGAAGTTGAGCACCGTTTCCCGCTCTTGTTTTGTTAGCGGCATAGACGGGTCGCGCAACACGAGCGTTTGCATTTGCTCGTCAAGACGTTCAAGCGCTTGTTTCGCAGATGGAGGGGTGCGTTCAAATAAACGGCGAATTTCCTCTTCTGTCAGCCCAATTGTCGCTAACATATCTGTCATCGCTTGCATCGTATCGTAACGGTCGCGGTAAAACGATAACGCATAATCTAAATCTTCGACAAACGTATAATGTTGCAGTTGTTCACCGAACTGTCCGAGAAGCGCTTCCGCTTCCTCTCTCGTCATGTCATACCGCAAAAGCAACGCATCAAGACGTTCCGGCGTGATCGGGGTGCCGAGCTGCTTTTTTAATGCATCGAGTGACGAAAAATCGTGAATCGTCATATTCCATTTCGCTAAATAACGCGTCAAATCTTCCATCGTCCATCCGATGTCTTGTACATACTGTTTTACTGCTTCTTCATATGTTGCTGCTTGCACAGGTGTGGCGAATAAAAAAAGAAATAACCATAGCACGCGCATCTTTTTTCCTCCCTTATGTGTGCTATGGTTATTTTGTTCGATTATTCCATTTTTATACGATTAGAAATATACTTCGTATAGCGCGCGCACCGCTTTTTCTACCGCATCGGCCTTCACGCCAAACATCATGCTGACTTCCGATGAACCTTGGTTAATCATTTCGATGTTAACATTGGCACGGGCAAAAGCAGCTGTTGCTTTTGCGGCAATACCGACACTTCGCTCCATTCCTTCTCCAACGACCATAATAAGCGCTAAATCCCGTTCGATCGACACTTCATCGACACGCAATTCGTTTACGATGCGATTTAATACGCGTCGCTCGACGTCGCCAGCGAGTTGTTCTTCACGTAAAATGACAGACATGTTATCAATGCCTGATGGTGTATGTTCATATGAAATGCCTTCGTCTTCTAAAATTTGCAACAGACGGCGTCCAAATCCGATTTCGCGGTTCATTAAATATTTGCTGACGTTGATGCTGCAAAATCCTGTATCGCTGGCAATGCCTGCGACCGGGCGTTCACGATGATCTCTCGTTGCGACGATCATCGTTCCTGGCGCTTCTGGATTGTTCGTGTTTTTCACACATACCGGAATGCCGCGACGATACACAGGTTCAAGCGCTTCATCGTGAAAAACGGAAAATCCAGCGTACGACAATTCGCGCATTTCACGATACGTCAACTCTTTTAACTGGCATGGATGTTCCACAATGGACGGATTAACGCAATAAATGGAATCGACGTCTGTAAAGTTTTCATACAGTTCCGCTCCAACACCTGCCGCCACGATCGAACCTGTAATATCCGAACCGCCGCGCGGGAATGTGACGATATGACCTGAGCGAGAATAGCCGAAAAAGCCTGGAATAATTAAAATGCCGCTTCGTTCATTTAATTTCGCGAGCTGTTCGTATGATTCAGGCAGCACTTGAGCATTGCCCGGTTCGTCTGTGACGAAAATGCCCGCTTCTTTCGGACTGACGTAATGCGCCTCATATCCGAGCTGACGGAGATAATGTGCCATCAGTTTTGCGTTGTTATCTTCCCCGCTCGCTTTTAATGCATCGAGTAAACGTTCTGGCTGGTCATGATACGTATCAATCAATTGTTGTAAATGGGCAGAAATGACATCTAAAATATCGCGCGACAATTGTAAATCAGTTACAATGTCATCATAGCGCGCAACGACTTGGGCAAGTACCCCTTCGTATATGTCATTTTCTATTACTTTTTTGGCAAGTGTAATTAACAAATCTGTCATTTTTGTGTCGTCTTTAAACCGCTTCCCCGGCGCAGAGACGACGACGAATTTGCGCGCTTCATCTGATGTGACGATGTTTGCTACTTTTTGAAATTGTGCTGCATTCGCAACAGAACTTCCTCCGAATTTTGCGACTTTCATATGCAATAACCCTTTCTTTCTATTTTTATTTCATATATCATAGCACATCTTTATTTGTTTTTGTCAGAAAAATTTTTCAATTTTCGTATTCCGTCTTTACAAACGCCATACGATAGCCATGAACATCCGGCACAAAGCATGTCTAAATCGTCCGGTTCAACCATTCGTTTCGTCCGTTCGATGAGCTCAGATTTCATATATACGGCTCCTTCTTCAAGTTGCAAATGATGAATGACACGCCGATCCATCGCCAACACATGATCGTTCGACGCTTCATCTGCTTCACAGCGGTCTAGCCCATGATGCGGGCATGCATCACATGCTTCATCGAGGGCGGCGATGACGCGAATTGGAAAATCGTATTCATCATTTCGTATGTCGGAAACGATTTCGCTCATTTTTTTGACGAACGATTCACTATAGCCCATTCCTTGAAACCCGTGTACACATAATAAATGATGCCCTCGTAACGTCCTCATCATTTCCCCCTTTTCCCTTTCTCGAAATATTATACACTACTTTTCATAGTTATTCACTATTCTTTGTTGTAAAATAAAAATCAACATCGCGGTTTTATGCATTTTTCCTTCCATCGTCCCTTTTTGTATATCAACAATTAATTCTTTTTTATTTTTTAAAACGACTTTCGTTTTCTTTTTCTCGTGTGATTGTATCATCTTGATGTGAGATTGGGCGATCCATATGCATCGATCGCTGTCAGGAGAACATGTTGGAAAGAAGTAAAGTCGAAGCGCTTCACACACGGAGACGGGAGCCATTTGCCGAATGCCGAGAATATGTTTGGCAGCTTCTACTTTTCCTTCATACGTGCTTCCATAGTAACGGCAACTTTGTTGCATAATTTGTTTCGGCGACTGGTCCACTTTGTACGTGTTATACATTTCATAAACAATTGTGCCGAGTCGGCCGTATTCATCATATTGCGGCACGAGCGCAGCTGTTTCTTCCATAATAATATACTCTTCCATCCGTTCCATCCGAAATCCCCCTCACAAATATACGTTCGCCTTTATTATAATGAATTTTCATAATTTTAACAATAAAAATCCCGGAGAAACGTCCGGGACTAAACGGTAAATTGCTTTCCTTTTTCCGCTAAATGTTGCGCCTTGTCGCTTAACGTTTGCACGTTTGCGGCAATTTCTTGAACGGCAGAAAGCAATTGTTCATGAGCAGCTGCCGCTGTTTGTGTTTGCTGTTCTGCTTCTTGGGCGATCGTTTCCGTCTCTTTCATCGTCATCGCCAGTTCATCAAACGCGTTCGTCATCACCGCAATTTTTTGGGCGACATCGTCCATTTGTGTCATGACATGATTAGTCGTTTGTTGAATGCGGTTAAACGTTTCGTCCGCTTCGTGTGCGATCGTCATACTTTTTTCGGACTGTTGTTGCACATGTTGCATCGCTTCCACCGATTGTGACGTATCTGTTTGCACTTCTTGCAATAGTTCGCGTATTTGCTTTGCTGATAAAGACGATTGTTCCGCCAGTTTTCTTACTTCGTCTGCGACAACGGCAAAGCCACGCCCATGCTCGCCTGCGCGCGCTGCCTCAATCGCCGCATTTAACGCCAGTAAGTTCGTTTGTTCAGCAATGTTTGTAATCATCGTCGCCATTTGGGCAATGTCAGCAGAGCGTTGATGCAACGCTTGAATCCATTCGCTCGATTGCGTAATAAAATAGCTCATCGTCTTCATTTGGTCAATCATTTTATCCATCGCCGCTGTTCCTTTTTCGGCTTCGCGCGTCATCGCTCGTGCGGCCTCTGCCGCCTGTTGCGAACGAGATAAAATGTAGTTTGTATCGTCGACAAGCGTATGAACGGCTTCGACATTTTGCTGCGCCCATATGCGTTGCTTGCTCGATCCGGCCGCGACTTCTTCCATCGTCGCCCCGACTTGTTCCATCGCTTGCGCCGCTTCTTCAGTAATGGCGGTCAGCTCATGGGCGGATGCGGATACGTCATACGTCAATTGTTGGTTTGCACTAATCATCGAACGGAATGAAGCAACGAGCGATTGGAACGATTGGGCAATATGAGCAAATTCGTCGTTTGACGAGACGGACATTTGCACCGTTAAATCCCCGCTTGCCGCTTGTTTGCTTGCCTGCTCAATCGCTGCAATTTGTTCACGCACCGCCATGTAAAAAGCGATAAACAAGTAAATAACAACTGACACAGCGAACGCCCCTAAGCCGATCGTCAACCATTTTTCAACGGTCACCGCCCGATATTCGCCATCTAAATGCGTTTGAAACGCATGGAGTGAAAAGCGAGCTAACTCATATAGCTGTTCATGCACATGATTTGTTTTTTCATATAATTCAACCGATGTTAACGAAATGCGATTCGTTTGCAAAAATTCGCGTTGAAATAAACTGGAAATACTTAATAAATCTGTTGAGATCATATCGTTATATTGCTGTACTTTTTTGCGCATCTTTTCATCGTCCACAAAAAGAGGAGTCGTTGCACGGCTGATCGTTTGCATCGCCGTTTCTAATCCGTTTACCCAATACGTCATTTTTGAACGTTCGATTTCATACAATTCGCTTTTTAACGTCAACTCCGCCGCAAACGACTGCGCCCCTCCGATCGTTTCCGTCAGAAATGGCACATGCTCAACAAATAAACGAGCTAAATAATGATTGTTCATATCGTTATCGAGCGATACGTGCGAACGGCTAGCGACATAAAGCAACAATTGATGCAAATCGTAGACGAGGGCGTTATGACGCTTCACCGCCTCGCTTGCCGTGTACATTTTCCAGTTGTCTTGCACATCTTGCATTTGCTGCAACAGCTGTTTCCATTTCTCTTCATCAATAAAGTTTGCTTTTTGCTCTTTATGTACACTTTGTAATGTTTGTATTGATTTTCTTAACATCGCTTGCGCCTCTGCTACTTTGTCCTCTTTCCCATGTCCGAGAAGAACGGTCGTCGTATATTCGCGATGTTTTTGTATGCCGTACATTGCATCAATCATCGGAGCAATGTACGCTACTCCTTGCTTTTCCTTTTCAATTAGCGTTGCCTTATCGGTCAATAGCCGAACGTACAAGACGCTAATCGAAAAAAGAGTGAACATAAAAATGGTCGCAAGCAACATAAACTTTTTACTAAAAGGCAAGCGATTCAATAGCTTTTTTCCTAACGTAAACATCGGCGCATCCACGCTCCTTACGAAAACAATATGTACATATTGTTTTCTATTTTATCAGACGATTCATAAAAATTATATAACAAAAATAAAAAATAGGTCATTCGACCTATTTTTTCTTTCGAAACAAAGCGAGTGCCTCTCCTGCTGTTTGCTCAGCTGTTTGTTGAAGCGGTGCAACGGCACGAATCATCGCTTCTTTTCGCTCTTCTCGTTTATTCATACATTGTTGAATATATGAAAATAGTGCTTCACCGTCCCAGTGATCATCTTCCACGTGAGCGAATACCGGTTGATTCGCTTGGTTTGCAAACGCATCAATTTTCGGATCGTACGATAACGCGATAAACGGCGTATGACCGACCGCGGCAAAAATTAATGCGTGCAAGCGCATCCCAACAAGCAAGTGCGCGCTTGCAATCATCGCCATTTTTTCTTCCATGCTTGCGTCATGTGGGGCAACCACCGCATGCTCTTTCATCATTGCCAACACACGCCGCGACGTTTCATCATCGTGATGTCCATGCATCGGGATAAATACAACATCAAAACCTGCTTGAACGGAACGGTCGAGCGCCGTTGCCACTTTTCTTTCAAAATCGCGACCGCGCGCCCAATCGCGAACGGAAACGGCAATGACAGGACGTGTAAACGATTGTTGTTGCCACCAAACGGTTGGCGTTGTCGACGGCTTCAGCGCCATCACCGGATCAGGCACGACAGTGATCGGCTTTGTGATCCCTAAAGTTCTTAATAGTTGTGCCGATGGCTCATCGCGCACCGTTAGACGATCGACTTGATTGAGCGTCCATTTCATGAGCCATTGGTTTTGCTTTTTGTTGACAGGACCCATCCCTTGCGCATAAACCATGACCGGTTTGCCTAACCATTTCGCGATTTGCATAATGGCTGTATAGTACGGAATGCTGCGCCACCCTGTTTGATCTTGAAGCAAACTGCCCCCACCGCTAATTAAGCCATCACTATGACGAAGAGCTTGAATGATATCACCGATTCGCCAACGATTCACAGCCTGAACACCATACGTTTTTTCTGTAAAGGCCGGATCGTTAGAAAGCACGGTCACTTGCACGTTCGGATCATGCGCACGAAGCGCTTGAATGATCGCATATAAAATTGCCTCATCACCGACGTTATGAAAACCGTAATATCCTGATAACACGATGTTCATCTTATCACCTTTTTCCATGCCCACTCATATACGTAAATAAGCACGATACCAACGATAAATCCAAGCCCGAGACTATATATCGTGCGAACAAACGAAATAAATAGTGGAATATGCAAATGTGTAAATGTATTGATCATCGATAACCATCCGATCGTTCCGACGACAAGAAGGATCGCTCCTAGCTTCTTTTGCTTATTTATAACAAATAACGCAAGCAAATACGCTGGAAAGCCGAGCAAAAACTCTTTTGTGCGCGGACGTACGTACAGCCATTCTTCAAGTTTTTGTCTAAAAACAAGTTCAAATGCACTTGCCGTTCCGGTATTACCAGAGCGTAAAACGTAGTATGCTAGCAGAGCGAGAATGAACATGCTAAGCACGACGTGTCCAATCGTAATCGGTTGCTTCCATAGCTTTTTCAAAAACGCCAAAAGTGGCTGTTGAATAAGCGAAGGCAATATAAGTAACATCATCGCTGCTAGCGGTACGACGTAAACGAGCTTTACTCCGCGAAATCCTTCGCCGACATAAGCCATATACTCATTTCCGTACAGCATCGTCACAATCCAGCTTATTCCGATAAATGAAATCGCCACCGCGCGGCCATATGCGATAAACGTTCCACGCCACCCTTCTCGGACAGAAGAAGGCTTCGCTGCATATATTGGAGTGACGATCGCTATGAGCAAAGCGAGTGCTTTTAAGGCTAAATCAATGGCTAACACCGTACCGGCAATCCCTAAAACGAACACGCCTCCTGCCGCAAGCGGTGCAATGATCGGTGACACGAGAGAGCGAACGGCGAGAAACACGAAAGCAGCTGCCCCAACAATAAATCCAATCGTCGCCATCTGTGAACGTTCAATCGGTGCGAACGGTTCGCTCTTGCCGAGCATATAGTGATTTGGCATATGTTGAACAATTTGTTTCATTACCGTCATCGTTTTTTCAATGTTTTGCTTCTCATCAAATGATGTGTACGGACGAATAAATAAGGCGCGAATATTTCGTTCTTTTACTGCGCGAACCGCCACATCTACCGCTTCATCTGGTTTACGCTGCTCTAAATTTAAACTATGCAAACGAACGACATGCACATTCATCGCTTTCGCTAATGTCGTCAATCCTTTCGCCTCATAAAACTCTGTTGACAATAATGCATAGCCTGCTTCGTTCCATCTTTTTCCCCATTTTTCAACATCAGACGGATAACCGGCAACTTCTTCCCCTGTCGGTAACAGTTTCGATATATGTTCGTTTTTTAGCGTATTGACTTGTTGAAGAACGCGTACACTCGCTTCGTTCATATCGCGCGCATCTGGAATGCGAAGCACGACCATAAAACCGCGTGTCATTAGGTTAGAAATTTTCGTTTCATCATATCCAAGCGGAACGCGCTCGATTTTTTTCGCATTTCCTTCAATCATATAGTACGTCTTTCCGTTTACTTGAATCGCTTTGACGTCATCGCCAAATGTCGCTTGTAAAGATGTAACAGTCGGAAACGTATCGTCGAGTGGGTAAACGACGATGCCACGCGCTGGCGTCACAACGTGTTCATTTGCTAATGCGAGCGCTTGTTTCCATTCCCCCATTCTGAATAGCAACACACGCCCCGATTTTTCAAGTGAATCAAGCGTTTCTCCCTCAACGCTGACCGTTGTTAGCCCTGCTTCTTTTAGCTGCTTCCATACTTGTTCTTCATCTTCTTGCAACCACGCTTCTACTTCATCGTATGGCATGATCATTTCATACGTTCGATTGTTCCACTCTGTTTCATGCCGCTTGCCAATCGCTGGAGCAACAAGGAGAAGCGAAATGGCCATTATGAATAACAACCACTTTTTCACATCATTCATCCCTTCTTCGTTTGATTCAACCATTGGCGAAACTGTTGAAGCGTCACACCACCGAGCGCCAACACAACCCCAAGGTAAAATAAACCGCCTGCGACAGTCGCAGCTGTCACATAACCGAAAGAGGCAAGTCGTCCCCATGTTGGAGAAATGAAAAATAAACCGACTCCCATCATCACAGAAGCAGCAACATATACGACGACTTTTCGGCTCCAAAACGGGAGCGATATGCGTCGACGAATCGCAACATGATTCGCCCATGTAATAAACGCATACGTAAATACCGTTGATATCCCTGCACCAATTAGGCCGTATAACGAAACGAATAAGACGTTTGTTCCCCATTTCACGATACAGCCGATTAAAATGATGGCTGCCGCGCGTTTTGACTCGCCAATCCCTTGCAAAATGCCTGTTCCAAGCAAAGCAAGCGATGTAAACACCGAACTGGCTAGCACGGTTGCCATCGTGATGCTTCCTTCGTTATTTGTAAATAAAGCGATATTTAAAGGAACGGTTAAGCCAGCTAAACCGGCTGCGATAGGCCACGATAAAAAATGTGATAGGTCAAACGATTTTTGAACCGTTTGCTGTGCTAAGCTCGTTTCCCCTTTCGCCATTTGTTTACTTAACAAAGGAATAAGCGGCAGCACAAGGGAAGATGAAAACACCGTCGCAATTTGGACGAGCGCTGTCCCGCGGCTATACAATCCAAATAAATAGCTCGTTTCGCCCTCGGCTGCTCCGTACCAACGAAGAGCAATCGGAACGGAAAGCGAATCGACTAAATTTAAAAATGGCATCGCAAGCGCCCCAAGCGCAATCGGGATAGATAGCTTTAAAATCGTTTTGCTTGTCTGTACCCATTGCGTGCGCGAAAGTTTCACGCGCTTCGGGCGATGAGGAGAACGGGCATACAATACACGTAAGTAAATGAGACTTGCTAGCGCACCGAGCGGCGAGCCGATCATGATCCCCCCTGCAACGATATCATCGCGATATGCAGCTTGAACCATATAAAAAGCAACAAGTAAAATGAACGCAACCCGGACAAACTGTTCAAGCACTTGTGAAGCAGCCGTCGGCTTCATATTTTCGAGACCTTGGAAAAACCCGCGATATACCGCCATATACGGCGAGATGAGAAGCGTCGTGGAAACGACAACGATCGCCAATCGCGCTTCCGGACCACCAAGCGCTTTCGCAATCCAAGATGAACCGCCTGCAAGGAGTGAAAAACTAAGCACGCCGAAACTAAATGCCAATAAGCTGGCGGTTTGGACAAGTCGCGCTACCTCGTCTTCTTTTTGCCGAGCGCGCGCTTCTGAAATGAACTTCGATACAGCAATCGGAATTCCAGCAACAGATAAAATTAACGCAACCATATAGAGTGGATAAACGAGACTAAAAATGCCAAGCACTTTATCTCCTGCAATATTTTGCAACGGAATGCGAAAAATGCTGCCAAGCACTTTTGAAATGATCGTCCCAACCGTTAAAATGATCGTCCCTTTAACAAATGACTGGCTCATTTTCCGACAACCTTTTGCTTTAAAATTGTCCACGCAAACCGCGGCAACGCTAACATTCGTTTCGCCCGCGTCGGCTGCTTCAATAAACGATATAGCCACTCTAAATGAAGACGAATCCATAGTTCAGGGGCGCGCTTGACCACCCCAGCAAGCACATCAAAACTTCCGCCAACTCCCATCCATACACCTCGTCCTACCGTTTCTATATGTTCCGCAATCCATTGCTCTTGTTTTCCCATTCCTAACGCAACGAAAACGAAGTCGGGCTCTGCTTGTTTCACTTCTTCGACAATCGTCTTGTCATTCCAATCAAAGTAGCCGTTGCGTACCCCGACTAAACGAACGTTTGGATAATGGTGACGAATATGCTGCGCAGCTGCTTGTACAACTTCCTCTTTTGCGCCAATCATATATACGCGATATGCGTATTCATTTGCAAGCTGCAAGCATCGACATAATAAATCGTAGCCAGCGACACGCTCAGGCAAAGGTGTGCCAAGTAGCTCGGCCGCTTTGACAACTCCAATCCCATCGGCAACGACATAATCTGCTTGTTGAATCGTTGCCATATATGACGCTTCTTCTTTCGCTTTCATTACAATTTCAGGATTCGCCGTGACGATAAAGCACGGCTTTTGTTGTTTGACGCGCTCATGAACGACGGCAACCATGTCATCCATCGTTGCGCGCACAAACGGAACTCCAAGTATATGAACCGTTTGAAACGACATACAAAACGCTCCTTCAATTCAATTGTTCGACAACATTATTAATGATATCACATGACTATGCCATTGACTATTTCTTCTTCGACATAACATTGGTAAACTAATGGTATACATACACGCAAAAGAAAGGATTGTGTACACGATGGAACAATGGACAAATGACACGGTCAACCGGACAGTCATGGCACTTGTACAACAACTGACAAAAGACTGGACGAAAACGAAAGTACACTCGGAAATATTAGAAATTTTAATGAACATGCGTTTAGAAACGAAAAATGAAGAAGAATATGTGAATTTGCTGTTAACGAATGTCGCCTTCGCTACGGAGTCGAGTTTTGCCCTACAAAAAATATTTGAACTGATTTTATTAAATAAACAATTTCCACCTGCAGAAGCTGTACAAGCTTGGCTAACGGATGCGCATAAAAAAATTCAAGAACAATTGCCAACGTTGCGTGACGTGTATTGGAAACATTTTAGCAACCCACAAGGTGAAGAACATATAAAAAGAAAGCTAGAACTAAGCTATTGCCCGCTGTTACTAAGCAATCGCATCAAAACGGATTTCATTTTCGCCTTCATTCATGAACAAAACCAACCGATGATGAAAGACTTTTTTCACGCCGATCCGAAAGCCGTACTTGAAGCGCTTCATCATATTAGCGGCTTTTTCGCTAGCATGATTTTAGAAGGCATTGAGCTCATATAAAAAAGGGAGCCTGCGCGCTCCCTATTCTTCTTCATCGCAATCTTCACATACTTCGAATATATCATCGTCCCAATCGTCGTCATCCCACTCGTCCCAGTCTTCATCTCCCTCAAGCGCTTCGGCTAATTCGTCGATCTCTTCTTCCAAAATAAAATCTAAATCTTCAAGAGCGTGATACAAATCATCAATGCGCCTAGAAAGCGTGCTTGCTGATATGCCGTACATCTGTGCAAGTTGTTTTTGCGACATCCATTCTTCCTGAAAAATGGTTTCGATAAGAAGGTAATGCAACGCAGCCGCATACACTTCCGGTTTGCGAATGTTCGGGTTTTTCGCACGACAATATTGGCGCCATATGATACGTGCGGTATCAAGAACGCTTCGATCGCCAATGTTTGCTTTTTGTTCAAGTATTGTTAATACTTCTTGATGTTTCGGTGACAACTCGTTCGTATCAATCAACGGAATCGTTAACGACTGTTGAAAAATATATGGATATTGCTCTATCCATTGTTTACGGTCTTTGTTGCATTGCTCCCAATGCTCTTGCACCACATGTTTTACAGCGTTCGATAACACAAGAGGCATCGGGAAAAATGTTGAAAAACAAGCAGTATATTGCCCATGTGGAACAAAAATGCCTGTTATGACTTGTCCAACTTCCAGATCGTAATCGATATGTTGATCTAAACATTTGATTTGCTTCGTTTCACCTGTGACAAGATCGATTCCGAACGCAAACGAACCGTCTATATGATCGATTTGCACAAATGACGGAAACGCTTCTTTCCAAGACGTCAAAATAGACAATACAGACGGACGGACGTGATGTTTACGAATCGTGCTTAAGTAGTAATCGAGAATGGTCATGCCGCGCATATCTTTTTTAAAAAACATCACCCATGTGCTAATAAAAAATCGAAAAATCATCAGAGCGTCTTCATCTCGTTCTTTTGGATGGATATATGCTTTTGTATGTTGATATAAAAATGACTCATGTTCAAAAGCAGCATAGCGAATGAAATCGTGCATATGCTGCTCTATTTCTTGATCGACAAGTTTATGAATGGAAATGACATTATTCCCGCAACAATGTTTATACTTTTTCCCACTTCCGCACGGACATAACGCATTTCGGGCGACTTTATTCATCGTTTTCACCTCAATCTGTTTTTCTTTCCTTATATTGTACCACGCGCAAATCGAACAAGATACATCCTTTGTTTCCTGCATGTAAATCGTGTAGAATAAAAAAATAAACAATTTATGCAAAAAGGAAGAGATACATGATTGGACAAATCGTTACATGGAAAGTAAAAGAACAAAAACCGTTCGGTTACATCGTCACAAACGAAAAAGAAACGGCGTTGCTTCACGAAAGTCAATGTGAAGGCGAACTGCAAATCGGAGAGGACGTTTGTATATTTTTATATCACGATCACGACGGACGCATGCGCGCGACGATGAAAAAACCGCTCATTACGACATCGTCATACGGTTGGGTGGAAGTGGTCGATGTTGTGCCACAATTAGGCGTTTTCGTTCATATCGGTATTGAAAAAGATATATTATTGTCGATCGATGACTTACCGTCGCTTCCGACGCTTTGGCCTGAAAAAGGAGATCAACTGTACTGTTCACTCCAAGTAGATAAACGTGGGCGACTGCTCGCCAAATTGGCTGATGAAGAGACGATGAAACAAATAAGCGTTCCAGCACCCACTTCTGCGTTTAATACAAACGTGCGCGGGCGCATTTATCGTCTCATCAAAGCAGGCTCTTTCCTCATCACAGACGTTGGCTATCTCGGATTTATTCACGAATCGCAAAGAAGACGGGAACCGCGCCTTGGGGAACTAGTGGAAGGACGCGTCATCGCTGTAAAAGAAGACGGAACGATAAACGTCTCACTCCTTCCTCGTAAACAAGAAAGCTTACAAACGGATGCTGAAACGATTTATCGTTATTTGGAAAGTCGCGGTGGGGCGATGCCGTATGGCGACAAAAGCGATGCCGAAGATATTCAAGCGCGCTTTCATATGAGTAAAGCTGCCTTTAAACGAGCGCTCGGACGATTAATGAAAGAAAATAAAGTGTACCAACAAGACGGTTGGACATATATCAAAGGGAGAGAAAATGAATGATTCGCTTTGCGACAATCGGAACAAACTGGATTACAGAGGCGTTTATTCGCGCCGCCAAACAAGTCCCATCTTTTCATTTACAAGCTGTATATTCTCGCCAAAAAGAAACGGCGGATGCTTTCGCCGAAAAAACAGGCGCTACGCAAACGTTCACTGATTTACACGAACTTGCCGCAAGCGGCGATATTGATGCCGTATATATCGCAAGCCCAAACGCTTTTCATGCTGAACAAGCGATGATACTGATGAATCACGGCAAACATGTCATATGTGAAAAACCGCTCGCTTCTAACGCCAAAGAAGTGGAAGCGATGATTGAGGCGGCACAAAAAAATGGTGTCGTGTTGATGGAGGCGATGAAGGCGACGTGTTTACCAAACTTTCAAGCGGTTCAACACCATTTACCGAAAATCGGGCGCATCCGTCGTTACGTCGCAAGTTATTGCCAATACTCTTCGCGCTACGATGCGTTTAAACAAGGAACGATCGCCAACGCCTTTCATCCTGCCTTTTCAAGTGGCGCATTAATGGATCTTGGCGTGTATTGTTTATACCCGCTCGTTGTGTTATTTGGTGAACCAAAATCGATTCAAGCGCATAGCATTCGCTTATCGTCCGGCGTGGATGGTGAAGGAAGCATCATACTCGATTACGGTGATATGGATGCGGTTGTCATGTATTCTAAAATCGCAAACTCTTATGCTCCTGCCGAAATTCAAGGGGAAGAAGGAACGATCGTCATCGACACGATCCATACGCCAACGCGCGTACATATTCATTACCGCAACGGACAAAGCGAAGAAATAAGCGTTCCGCAGCCGCATGAGCCAATGTACTACGAAGCGCTTGAATTTATGACGCTCATCGAACGAGGAGAAAAAGAATCAACAATCAATTCACACGCTCACTCGCTTGTAACGATGAAAATTATGGAAGAAGCGAGAAAACAAACAGGCATCGTCTTTCCTGCGGACGAACGTTTCGTTTAAAACGAAACGTTCTCTTTTTTTATGTAATGAGTATATTTTTATAAGAATGAGTTCATTATGTTATAATTAAATGTAATCATTTATAAATGAGGTGATATGATGCGCATATACAATTACGAGCTATTGAAACATCTCCCATACTCCATGGAAACGATTCAACTACTTACAAAAATTGATGAATACAAAGGGAAACAAGACTTATACAAAAAGCAATCTCCTCAAATACTCGAAACGCTGAAAAATGTAGCAATCATTCAATCCACAAAATCATCAAATGCGATTGAAGGAATCATCATTACAGATAAACGACTTAAAAGCATTATGGCTGAACAAACGTTACCGATGGATCGATCGGAAGGGGAGATTGCCGGATACCGAAATGTGTTAAAACTGATCCACGCATCATACGACGCCATTCCGCTATCCCCTTCTATCATTAAACAACTGCATCGTAATTTATACGAGTATGTTCCTTCGCAAGGTGGAGAGTGGAAAAATCAAGATAACTATATAAGTGAAACGCTCCCGAATGGTGAAAAGTTTATCCGTTTTATTCCTGTACCAGCTTTCCAAACCGATGAACATATGCGCCTTCTTTGCATGACTTTTCAACATACAGTTCAAAAAAGTGACGTACATCCATTAATTGCAATTGCCACCTTCATTTTAGATTTCCTTTGCATTCATCCATTTCACGACGGCAATGGACGGATGTCACGTTTATTAACTCTTCTTTTACTATACAAATCCGGATATGAAGTCGGTCGTTATATTAGTATGGAGACACTCATTGAGGAAAGTAAAGAAACATATTACGACGTGCTAAAGCGCTCATCAATCCATTGGCATGAAGGGAAAAACGACATTTTCCCTTGGCTGCATTATTTCTTATCGATCATTGTTGCCGCATATAAAAAACTTGAAGAACGTGTTGGCTATATAGAAACAAGTCGCGGAAACAAACGAAAACGCATTCAAGATTTTATTGAAGGAAAAGTTGGGTATTTTACAAAGGAAGAGATTCGCCACGCTTGTCCTGATATTAGCGAAGCAACGATTAATCGCGTCTTAAATGAATTAAAGGAAGCGAAGAAAATTACACCAATCGGTAAAGGGAGAGGTGCGAAGTGGAAAAAAATGAACGAATAAGCGAGCGACTATGCCCGCTTATTCGCTTTCCAAACGATCCATAAAACAACCGTTGCCCCGATCATATCGATGATAACGTCAGAGAATAAGGCCGTTCGTTTCGGCTGAAACGATTGATGCCATTCGTCAAAGATGGCATATATGAGTGTAAACACCCAAGCAATCTGATAACGATAGCGGTGCGGGTGCATAGCTTTCCACACAAGAAACGCCAACGTTCCAAACACCGTCATATGCGCACATTTGCGAACGATAAAATTCCACGAAAACACCCCATCGCTCACAGGACGGTTCGTTTCAATTCCAAAATAATTCAGCCAATGGCGAATCCATTGCGCCGTTTGCTCTCCGGTAAATAGCGGAGACTCTGTAAAATAGTAAATAAGCCCACACCAGGTTATCAATTTTATTAAAATCATAGAATAATAATAAAGATTTTAACAAAATTGTTTATCCGTCCACGTCGTTTAAGCGACATGTACTCGGATCGGGTGTAACCCCACACCCACTATCCCATTGGCAAACGCCTTTGGGAATACTTTTCTCATAATGTTGTATGCCCCATTGACATCTGCGTGGATGAGCGTTCCGTTTTCAGATTGAAACAGCCCACGCTTGATTCGTTTTCCTTTGTATTGTTTTTGCTTTTTGATTTCTTCCATGTCTAAAAAACTGCATTTGGATGTATAGCTTTCTTCTGTCACGATGACACGAATGCCATGCTGTTTTGCTTTGTACTGCAACTGATGAAGAAACGTTTGATACGGAATGTGAACGAACGCTTGATTTGTGCGCTTTCCGAGATGGACTTCACGCTTCCAATCTTTATTCATCCCCACCACAATCGTATCGCAGTCTAAAGACAGCGCATGTTTGATGACAAAGGCACTCGCTTGGTGCATAAAGTTTTCTACGATGCGGTTTCGTTTTTCTGTGATCTTGCTCATTCGTTTTGTCCAATCGAGTCCATTCATCTGTTTCGCTACTTTGCGGTAGTGGCTCATTTGTTTGTTGTAGTATTGATTGGCGGATTTTAGACCTTTACCATTGATGACGATCGGTTGTTTGCCCACGTTGTTCACAATGGTTGCGAAGT
>NZ_RXXX01000038.1:0-27959 GCF_011006755.1 Anoxybacillus sp. MB8 | reverse complement strand
AAAGCGCACAAATCAAGCGTTCGTTCACATTCCGTATCAAACGTTTCTTCATCAGTTGCAGTACAAAGCAAAACAGCATGGCATTCGCGTCGTCGTGACAGAAGAAAGCTATACATCCAAATGCAGTTTTTTAGACATGGAAGAAATGAAGAAACAAAAACAATACAAAGGAAAACGAATCAAGCGTGGGCTGTTTCAATCTGAAAACGGAACGCTTATCCACGCAGATGTCAATGGAGCATACAACATTATGAGAAAAGTATTCCCAAAGGCGTTTGCCAATGGGATAGCGGGTGTGGGGTTACACCCGATCCGAGTACATGTCGCTTAAACGACGTGGACGGATAAACAATTTTATTAAAATCTTTATCATTATTTTATGATTTTAATAAAATTGATAACCTGGATGCAACTGTCGTTCGTTTATTGTTTGTCGCTTTATTATTGATTACCGGCATCATGCCGTTTGCGATTTTATATGCGCTTGCATTGTTAATTATTCCGAGTGAGGAGAACGTTGTATGAGATGGGTGGCACATATCGCAATCAACGCTGTTTTATTGCTGGCGCTAGCCGGATATTTTGACTCCATTTATTTATCAAGCGTTGGGGCAGCGCTCGTTGCAAGTGTTCTTTTGTCTTTTCTCAATACGTTCGTTCGACCGCTACTTGTTTTACTAACGCTTCCTGTCACTGTATTGACGTTCGGGCTGTTTTTGTTCGTCATTAACGCAATGACATTAGCGATGACGGCATGGCTGATGGGAAGTTCGTTTCAAATTGGTGGGTTTCGTACCGCATTATTTGCATCGCTTGCTATTTCTCTATTTCACTTAATTATTGAGTCGGTGCGAAAAGAAAAGTAAAACGTTCCGCTTCGTGCGTGAGCGTTTTTATTTTTCCTTGAAAGTGTTACAATGAGAAAAGGAAGAAGGAGGGATTCATATGCCGAAAGTGCGGACAAAAGATTTAATTGATGAGTTTCAATTTGAGCTTGTAAGCGGGGCGGAAGGGATTCATCGTCCGATTACAACGAGTGATTTATCTCGTCCGGGCATTGAAATGGCCGGCTATTTTGCATATTATCCAGCGGAACGTGTACAATTGCTTGGCATGACAGAACTGTCTTTTTTTGAACGATTAACACCTGTAGAAAAGCGATTGCGCATGGAAAAGTTATGTACCGATATTACTCCTGCGATTATCGTCTCACGCGGATTAGAGGTACCAAAAGAACTGATTGAAGCATCGGAAAAAAAAGAAGTGCCGGTGATGCGTTCGACGATGAAAACGACGCGACTCGCTAGCCGTCTGACAAACTATTTAGAAAGTAAGCTAGCGCCGACGACGGCTGTCCACGGTGTGCTTGTCGATGTGTACGGTGTCGGTGTACTCATTACAGGAAAAAGCGGTGTCGGAAAAAGTGAAACGGCGCTAGAGCTCGTGAAGCGTGGACATCGTCTCGTGGCGGATGATTGCGTCGAAATTCGTCAAGAAGATGAAAACTTATTGATTGGAAGCGCTCCGGAGCTGATTGAACATTTACTTGAAATTCGCGGACTTGGCATCATTAACGTCATGACGTTGTTTGGGGCAGGAGCGGTGCGCCCGCATAAGCGCATTTCGCTTGTCATTGATTTAGAATTATGGGATCCAAACAAACAATACGATCGTCTCGGTCTTGAAGAAGAAAAGGTAAAAATTATTGATACGGAAGTGACGAAATTGACGATCCCTGTTCGTCCGGGACGAAATTTAGCGGTCATTATTGAAGTGGCAGCGATGAATTTCCGTCTAAAACGTATGGGCGTGAATGCGGCGGAAGAATTTTCTGCACGCTTGGCAGATGCGATTGGCGATGCGGAACATGATTATGAATGAGAGGATGAGAGGGAATGTTCATGCATATTGAACCGCTCGATCGCGTTTTTTTCCAGCTCGGTCCAATTACAATTTATTGGTACGGTGTCATTATTGCGACGGGCGTATTGCTTGGGCTTTGGCTAGCTACGCGAGAAAGCGAACGGCTAGGTATACGAAAAGAAACGTTCGTTGATCTAGTATTAATTGCTGTGCCGATTGCGATTTTATGTGCACGTGCGTATTACGTTATTTTTCAATGGGACTACTATTCCAAACATATAAGTGAAATTCCGCAAATTTGGCACGGTGGCTTGGCCATTCATGGCGGTTTAATTGGTGCGATTGTGACAGGCGTCATTTTTGCGAAAAAGCGAAAATTGTCGTTTTGGAAATTAGCTGATATTGCAGCGCCGAGCATTATTTTAGGGCAGGCGATCGGGCGTTGGGGCAACTTTATGAACCAAGAGGCGCACGGAGGCCCTGTGTCGCGTGCGTTTTTAGAAAGTTTGCATTTGCCGGACTGGATCATTAATCAAATGTACATACAAGGGCAATATTACCATCCGACGTTTTTATATGAATCATTATGGAACATGCTCGGCTTTCTCGTTTTGCTTGCGTTGCGGAGAAGAAATTTAAGGCGGGGAGAGTTATTTTTCACGTACATCATTTGGTATTCAATCGGGCGCTTTTTCATTGAAGGATTGCGCACAGATAGCTTAATGTTGACGGAAACGATTCGTATGGCGCAGTTTATTTCATTGTTGCTTATTGCCTTTGCGGTTGGAATGATCGTTTTGCGCCGCATGCGCGGCTTAGCAAACGAGCGGTATAACGATTAAACGAAGGGAGGGAAGGCGGTCATGTTGCGAAGGGGTTTGTTTGTTGGATTGAAGACGACATGGACGCTCGGAAAAGTCATTTTTCCGATTACCGTCATTGTGACGTTGCTACAATATTCCCCCGTTTTGCCTTGGGTGACAAACGGTTTGACGCCAATGATGCGTTGGATCGGTTTGCCGGGGGATGCCGCGCTCGTTTTAGTGCTCGGCAATTTTTTAAATTTATACGCTGGCATCGGTGCGATGTTAACGATGGATTTGACAGTGAAAGAAGTGTTTATTTTAGCTGTTATGTTGTCGTTTTCGCACAATATGCTCGTTGAGTCTGCCGTTGCCGCGCAAGTCGGTGTTCGTGTTTGGTGGACGGTTGCGGTTCGCGTCGGGTTAGCGTTTAGTGCGGCTTGGCTCATTCACGTCTTTTGGGATGGCGGGCAACAAATGGCGAAATACGGACTTGTACCGCAGGCTTCAACAACGCCGAATACGTGGGGGGAAATCGCTTGGACAGGAATCGAAAAAGCGTTATACGGCATTGGACAGCTTGCGTTAATCATTATTCCGTTGATGATTGCCATTCAAGTGTTAAAAGAATTAAAGTGGCTGGATACGTTTTCGAAATGGTTATCCCCGTTTGCGCGCTTACTCGGCATTCGCGAAAATGCATCGCTGACGATGGCGGCAGGTTTATTGTTTGGGCTCGCTTATGGTGCGGGCGTGATGATTCAAGCGGTGAAAGAAGATGGGGTGTCTAAAAAAGATTTAACGTTAACATTTTTATTTTTAGTGGCGTGCCATGCGGTTGTAGAAGATACGCTATTGTTTGTGCCGCTTGGTATTCCCGTCTGGCCGCTTCTTATCATTCGGCTTGTCACAGCTATTTTATTGACGGCTACGCTCAGTTTCATTTGGAATCGCATGGAACATCGAAAAAGAAAGGAAGCAACGTATGAATATTAATACGATTTTGTTTGACTTAGATGGAACGCTTATTAATACGAATGACTTAATTATTGAATCATTTTTGCATACGCTCAACCAGTACTATCCAAATCAATATACGCGCGAAGATGTGCTCGCTTTTATTGGTCCGCCATTGCGTGATACGTTTGAAGCGATCAATCCGGAGCGCGTCGATGAAATGATTGAAACGTATCGGGCATTTAACCATGCCCATCATGATGCGTTAGTGAAAGAATATGAAACGGTATATGATACGGTACAAACGTTACACGAACAAGGGTTTAAACTCGGCATTGTGACGACGAAAATTCGTCATACGGTCAATATGGGATTGAAGTTAACGAAGTTAGACTCGTTTTTCCAATGCATCATTACGCTCGATGATGTTGAGCATGCGAAGCCGCATCCGGAACCGATTGAAAAAGCGCTCGCTTGTTTGCAAGCGAAGCCGGAGGAAACGTTAATGGTTGGGGATAATCACCATGACATTTTAGCAGGAAAACATGCGGGGACAAAAACGGCAGGGGTGGCTTGGACGATTAAAGGACGCGAGCATTTAGCTAAATACGAGCCGGATTTTATGCTTGAGAAAATGAGCGATTTGTTAAGTATTTTAGGGGTGACTGGCGTTGAGAAAAACTGAACGCCATGCTGTACAAGGGACAAACTCTTTATGGCAACTATATCGAACCGTTTCATTTTGGAAAGTATTGAAAAATGTCATCATCATTTTCATCGGGCGGTATACCCCTTTTTTCCCGCTGAAAAATTGGTTGTATCGCACGTTTTTACGCATGAAAATCGGCGAACATACGGCGCTCGCGTTCATGGTGATGCCAGATATTTTGTTCCCAGAAAAAATTCGCATCGGCAATAACACCATTATTGGCTATAATACGACGATTTTAGCACATGAATATTTAGTGAACGAGTATCGGCTTGGAGACGTCATCATCGGCAACGATGTCATGATTGGAGCGAATACAACCATTTTGCCGGGTGTCACGATCGGGGATCGTGCCGTTGTTTCTGCAGGTACGCTCGTACATCGCGATGTGCCAGCCGGCGCATTTGTTGGCGGCAATCCGATGCAAATCATTCGTCTTAGCGAACGCTAAGGCGTTTTTTTATTTTATAAATAGAAAGGATTCAAGTCGAAAAACATCGAATGAGTTTGTAGTTGACGAAACGAAAAACGGGGAGTAAACTACAAATAACAAGCTTTACTTTGCTAATATATTAGCGAACTAAAGTGAAAGAAGGACGGGACGAAAATGAGAGTATTTATGTTTGAAAAGCCGCTCGGCATGCGGGATACGTTGCCGGATGTATATAAAACAAAACGTGCGTTGCGCGAAGCGATGATGGAAGAAATCGAAACGTGGGGATATTCATTTATTGAAACGCCAACGTTAGAATATGATGAAACGGTCGGGAAGGCATCGGCCATTTTAGATCAGCAACTATTTAAGTTGCTTGATCGTGAAGGACATACGCTCGTGTTGCGCCCAGATATGACTGCTCCTATTGCTCGTTTAGCGGCCTCGAAGCTATACGAAGAAGGTTGTCCGCTCCGTTTAGCGTATGCGGCAAATGTGTTTCGCGCTCAACAGCGGGAAGGAGGGCGACCGGCAGAGTTTGAACAAGTGGGAGTGGAATACATTGGAGACGGCACGATGTATGCTGATGCAGAAGTGATTAGTTTAATGATTTTTGCGTTAAAGCGGGCCGGACTATGTGATTTTACGGTAACGATTGGTCATATTGGTTATGTTGATGCGTTATTTTTTGATGTTTTGCGTCAAGAACAACGAGTAGAAACGTTGCGCCGCTTTTTATATGAAAAAAATTACGTCGGTTACCGAGAACATGTCAAGTCATTGTCGCTTTCTTCGATTGATCGCGACCGCCTTTTACGCCTTTTAACATTAAGGGGTGGAGAGGAAGTCATTGCAGAAGCAAAAACGTATGCAACGACAGAGGCAGAGCAGCGCGCTCTTGATGAATTAGAACAATTATGGACGTATGTTGACCAATATGGCGTGACGGATATGGTGAAATTAGATATGAGCTTAGTGAGTCATATGAGCTACTATACCGGCGTTCTTTTTGAAGTGTACGCAAAAAACGTTGGATTTTTGCTTGGAAATGGTGGACGATACGATGAATTACTAGCAAAATTTCATCGCCCATCCCCTGCGACGGGCTTTAGCGTGCGGCTCGATCGTTTGATGGAAGCGATTGGGGAGCAACGCCGTACAGAAAAAACGACGTGCATCATTTTTAGTCAAGAACGGTTCGCTGAGGCGTATGCGAAAGCGACAGAAATGAGACAAAAAGGAGAAAACGTCGTATTGCAGCACGTCGCAGGCATTCAAAATATGGATCGATTTACTGCATCGTTTAACGACGTGGTGTATGTACTAGGGAAACGCGGAAAGGATGAACGATGATGCTGACGGTTGCCATGCCAAAAGGACGTATTTTTACGGAGGCGCTCGAATTGTTAAAACAAGCGGGCTACGACATTCCTGATGACTTAGAACATTCACGAAAATTGATGATTGACGTCCCTAACGAACAGCTACGCTTTATTTTAGCGAAGCCGATGGACGTAGTAACATATGTTGAACACGGGGTTGCCGATGTCGGCATTGCTGGGAAAGATGTGCTTCTTGAGGAAGAGCGAGATGTGTATGAAATGTTAGATTTGCGCATTAGTCCTTGTTATTTGGCGGTAGCAGGGTTGCCGAATACGCGCGTTCACCCGATCGCCCCAAGAGTCGCAACAAAGTATCCAAATATTGCATCGACATATTTTCGTGAACAAGGGGAGCAAGTTGAAATTATTAAACTGAATGGGTCAGTGGAATTAGCACCGCTGATCGGTTTAGCGGAACGAATTGTCGACATTGTTTCGACAGGGCGAACGTTAAAAGAAAACGGGCTCGTTGAGCTTGAAAGAATTGTTCATGTGACGTCGCGTTTTATTGTGAATCCAGTGAGTTATCGCATGCAAGATCGAGCGATTGAACATATGGTTGATCGTTTAACATATGCGATCGAGAAAGCGAGGGAGAGCAATGAGAATTGAACGTGTGCAAGGGACGGTCTCGCTTCGGCGGACGATTGAAAGCGGAACGGAAGAACAAAGACAAGCGGTGAAACGAATGATTGAGGATGTGCGAAATAACGGAGATGCCGCGTTAAAAAAATATACGGAAATGTTTGATGGCATTTCACTTCATACGCTAGCGGTTACGCAAGAAGAAATTGAAGAAGCGTATTGGCTCATTGACGAAGAAATGGTTCATATTATTCGCGAAGCGGCACAAAACATTCGCGAATATCACGAGCGGCAACGCGCGACGTCATGGTTTATGACGCGCGAAGATGGAACGATTCTTGGCCAAAAAGTGACGCCTCTTGATGCGGTCGGTTTATATGTGCCGGGTGGAACAGCAGCTTATCCGTCATCGGTATTGATGAATGTCATTCCTGCGCAAGTGGCTGGAGTAAAGCGCATCGTCATCGTTTCCCCGCCAAATGAGCGTGGAACGTTGCCGGCTGCTGTACTTGTTGCGGCATGTGAGCTTGGTGTTCAAGAAATATATAAAGTTGGCGGCGCTCAAGCGATTGCTGCATTAGCGTACGGCACGGAGACGATTGAGCCAGTCGATAAAATTTTTGGACCTGGAAACATTTATGTCGCACTCGCAAAACGAGAAGTGTTCGGTCAAGTCGATATTGATATGATTGCGGGACCGAGCGAAATTGTTGTGCTAGCGGATGAGACGGCAAAGCCGAATGAAATTGCGGCGGATTTATTATCGCAGGCGGAACATGATGAACGAGCGGTTAGCATATTTGTTACACCGTCTTTACAGCTTGCGTTAAAAGTAGAAGAAGAAGTCGAAAAGCAATTAGCTACCCTCCCGCGAAAAAACATCGCACAAAAAGCGATCCGCGATTATGGTGTCATTTATGTGACCGATACGATGAAACAAGCGATTGACGTTGTGAACGAATTAGCGCCAGAACATTTAGAAATTATGACGGCCGAGCCGTTTGAGCTATTAAGTGACATTCGACATGCAGGTGCGATATTTTTAGGTCCGTACAGCTCTGAACCGGTTGGAGATTATTTTGCGGGAACGAATCATGTATTACCGACAAATGGTACCGCTCGTTTTTCTTCTGGGCTAACAGTCGACGCATTTATGAAAAAGTCAAGCATCGTTTTTTATAGCGAGCAAGCATGGAAACAACATGTGGGAAAAATTGCAGCATTTGCGCGGCTAGAAGGGCTTGAAGCACATGCGCGAGCAGTAGAGGAACGATTGAAAAGGAGAGAAAAATGATGCGAACAGCGACAATCAAACGGGTGACGAATGAAACACAAATTGAGCTTTCGTTTACGATTGATGGGGAAGGAAAGGCGGAGTTAGAAACAGGGGTTCCGTTTTTAACACATATGCTTGATTTGTTTACAAAACATGGACATTTTAATTTATTTGTTCACGCAAAAGGGGATACGCACATTGACGATCATCATACGACAGAAGATATTGGCATTTGTTTAGGGCAAGCGATTCGAGAAGCGCTCGGTGATAAAAAAGGGATCAAACGATACGGAAATGCCTTTGTTCCGATGGACGATGCGCTTGCCCAAGTCGTGATTGATGTAAGCAATCGTCCACATCTTGAGTTTCGCGGCCAGTTTCCGAGTGAAAAAGTAGGGACGTTTGATGTCGAACTCGTGCACGAATTTTTATGGAAACTCGCACTAGAAGCACGAATGAATGTACATGTCATCATCCATTACGGTCGCAATACGCACCATATGATTGAAGCAGTATTTAAAGCGCTCGCTCGTGCGCTCGATGAGGCAACGATGATCGATCCGCGCGTGAAATCGGTACCGTCGACGAAAGGGATGTTGTAAATGATCGGCATCATTGATTATGGAATGGGAAATTTATATAGTGTCAGTAAAGCGTTAGAACGGCTAAACGTGCCGTATATTGTTGAAAGTGATCAAGATAAACTGCGCCAAGCAGATGGCTTCATTTTACCGGGCGTTGGATCATTTAAAGATGCGATGCACATATTGACGGAAACGAAGCTAGACTCATTTATTCATGAACAAGTAGCAAAAGGAAAGCCGATTCTCGGCATTTGCTTAGGGATGCAACTATTGTTTGAAGAAAGCGAAGAAAACGGTTTGACGTCTGGGTTAAAGTTGCTTCCAGGCCGCGTCGTTCGTTTTAGCGGTATGACAAAAGAGGGAAAACGATATAAAGTACCACATATGGGATGGAACGAGCTCATTTTTCATCAACCATCTCCGCTCTTTGATGGTGTTGACCGAGGGCATGTATATTTCGTTCATTCGTATTATGTGCAAACGAATGAACCAACGGTTGTGCTAGCTAGCGCCCAATATGATGTGGAAGTTCCTGCGGTTGTTGGACGTGGCACAATATTTGGTACACAATTTCATCCCGAGAAAAGCGGAACACTCGGTATGCGTCTATTGCAAAACTATGCGAGGATTGTAGAAAGGGAGAGGGGCTAATGTTTACCATTTATCCAGCGATCGATATGCGCAACGGAAAGTGCGTTCGTCTTATACAAGGAGATTACAATCAAGAAACAGTATACGGACATTCCCCGGTTGAAATGGCTCGTTCGTTTGTTTCGCAAGGTGCGACATGGATTCATATGGTCGATTTAGATGGAGCAAAAGAAGGAAGACGAGTGAACGATGCGTTCGTCGTTGAAGTAGCAAAGACGCTTGGAGTAAACGTTCAAATTGGTGGTGGCATTCGCACGGAAGAAGATGTTGCCTATTATTTAGAGCAAGGTGTGGCGCGTGTCATTTTAGGGAGCGCAGCCATTTCCAATCCTCCGTTTGTGAAAGCGATGCTTCGCACATATGGTGAGCGCATTGTCATCGGCATTGATGCGAAAAATGGGTTTGTTGCGACAGAAGGATGGACGCATACATCAACGATCGAAGCGGTTGAACTTGGCAAACAGCTTGCGGAAGCTGGAGCGGAAACATTTATTTTTACGGATATTGCGACAGACGGCATGTTATCAGGGCCAAATATCGATGCGGTCGTTCGATTAGCGAAAGAAACGAACAAACGTGTTATCGCCTCCGGAGGCATTCGCTCGCTTGATGATTTACGCGCTTTAAAACAATTCGAAAACGACGGAGTATGTGGAGCAATTGTCGGCAAAGCGTTATATACAAATCAGTTTACCGTCGCTGAGGCGTTAAAGGCGGTGGAGAAATGATTACAAAACGCATTATCCCTTGTTTAGATGTGAAAGATGGTCGCGTCGTAAAAGGTGTACAATTTGTTTCGTTGCGCGATGCGGGCGATCCGGTTGAGCTTGCGCGCATATACGATGAACAAGGGGCGGACGAGCTTGTGTTTTTAGATATTTCCGCATCACATGAAGGACGAAAAACGATGGTAGACGTCGTTCGGCGCGTTGCTGCTCAGCTTGCGATCCCGTTTACTGTCGGAGGCGGCATTCGCACATTAGAAGATATGAAAACGATTTTGCGTGCGGGTGCGGACAAAGTGTCTGTCAATACATCGGCATTGTTGCGTCCAGAGCTTATTACAGAAGGGGCACAATTTTTTGGTTCGCAATGTATTGTTGTGGCGATTGACGCAAAGTACGATCCAACGATGCAATCGTGGCGTGTTTATACGCACGGCGGTCGACGTCCGACGGATTGGGAAGTCGTGGCATGGGCGAAAGAAGCTGTGAAGCGCGGAGCAGGAGAAATTTTATTAACAAGCATGGATCGCGATGGCGGAAAAGACGGCTTTGATTTGGCGTTGACGAAACGAGTAAGTGAAGCGGTATCCGTCCCTGTTATTGCATCGGGAGGGGCAGGGTGCGCTCAACATTTTGTCGATGTGTTTCAAACGGCTCAAGCGGATGCCGCATTAGCTGCTTCGATTTTTCATTATAAAGAAACGTCTGTCCAGCAAGTGAAACAATACGTGCGCGAACAGGGGGTAAACGTTCGATGAATATTCGATTTAATGAGCAAGGGCTTGTGCCGGCAATCGTACAAGATGCACATAGTAAAGAAGTGTTGACATTAGCATATATGAACGAGCAATCGTTACAAAAAACGTTAGAAACGAAAGAAACATGGTTTTATAGCCGCTCGCGGCAAGAGTTATGGCATAAAGGAGAAACGTCCGGAAACGTACAAAAAGTTGTTGATATTCGCTACGACTGTGATGCAGATGCGCTTCTTATTCTTGTTGAGCCGAAAGGACCGGCATGCCACACAGGAGAGTACTCTTGTTTTCATCATCGGTTGCAAGGTGAAAAACCTGTTGTTAAACCAGATCGTTTTGCGGTGCTAAATGTGTTAGAATCGGTCATTGCGGAGCGTGAAGCGAAACGTCCAGAAGGATCGTATACAACATATTTATTTGAAAAGGGAATTGATAAGATCGCAAAAAAAGTTGGAGAAGAATCCGCAGAAGTCATTATTGCAGCAAAAAATCGTTCAAAAGAAGAACTGCGATGGGAAGTAGCCGATTTATTATATCATTTGCTCGTTTTGTTGCGTGAGCAGCGCGTATCGCTCGATGATGTGCTTTCTGTATTAGCGGAGCGTCATCGCTGATCCTTTTTTCCCCATCCATGTTGTTCTGAAGCGAAAATGTGGTATACTTTCTTTCGGTGAAAGAAATCAACATGGAGGGTTCGATGGAAAAACATTTGCAAAAACGTGTCGGAAAAGTCATTCCGTTTATTCAAGACGGTACGTACTTTTTTAATAAAGGATTAACATGTTATCGTCGCCGGGATTTGCATAAAGCGAAAGCATATTTGCAACGGGCGGTGCAACTTGAACCAGAACAAAGCACATTTGCGTGCCAATTGGCGATTGTATTGTCAGAATTGGGGGAATATGCGCAATCGAACGAATGGTTATTGCGCGTTATTGAACATGATAGTCATTTAACGGAATGTTTTTATTTTTTAGCAAATAACTATGCCCACTTAGGGTTATTTGGCGAGGCGGCGAAGTATGCTGAACAGTATATGGAACGCGAGCCAGATGGGGAGTTTGCGGAATATACGCTCGATTTATTAGATATTTTAACGATTGAACAAGATGACGATGAGTGGCTCAATTATGATGAGATGTTAATGAAACAAGAACGAGCTCGCGCGTTGCTTGAAAAAGGTGAATTTCAGGAAGCGATTGCTTTGTTTGAAGAAATGATTGAACAACATCCAGAAAATTGGGCTGCTTATAACAATTTAGCGCTCGCTTATTTTTATCAAGGGAATGTCGAAAAAGCAAGACAAACGATCGCATACATTTTGCAACAAAATCCAGGCAATTTGCATGCCCTTTGCAACGATGCGGTGTTTTCGTATTATTTACAAGAGCAAGAGCGATTGTTTTCACTTACCCAATCGTTGCAAGGGGTATATCCGATTTCACTCGAGCACCGTTACAAGCTTGGAGTGACGTTTGCGATTGTCGGACGCTATGATTTAGCGTTTCAATGGTTTCGTCAATTGCAACGGCGCGGCTTTGAAGGAGATGCACCGTTTTATTATTGGTATGCATATGCTGCATATCATATGGGATATCGCACGTTAGCGGAGTCGATGTGGCAAAAATTAATTGCGCTTCATCCAGATAAAAAAGGAAGCGAGCCGTGGCGCTATCGTGAACAGACGATTGAACATATTCAATCTTTATTTGAAAAGCAAGATGTGGCTTCTTCATTTTATGCGCTATATTTAATTAGCAAATCGTTTATAGCAGACGATTGTCCGTTTCCAAAGCAAGCGTGGTCTCATCCGCTTTTACAACAGTGGAGCGATTACGTATATGATCATGACCGCCAAAAGCCTATGGTAGATGCGCACCGCATTGTCACGTTACTTGTTCAACATAACGGTTTTGAATATGAGCCTTTATATATTGCTTGGTTTTCTTTCTTCGTTGAGACAATGAAGGAAATTGATTCGTTTTCTAATCACGAAGCGTGGGCGGCGGCGTTTGAATATATGTTTCGTAAACATCGTGGTGAGCGTGTGACGCAGCGAATGCTGGCAGAACGTTATGGGGTGTCCGTCGCAACGATCGGAAAGTATGTGAAAGTGATTAAACAGAAGTGGCACGAATGAGCAAGTTAATAGACCCTTTTGTTTTGTTGTATTACGATAGAAATATGGAAACGATAAAATGGAGAAGCATGCAGAAAGGGTGGAAGAAACGTGTCACAAGAAAAAATTTATGATGTCATTATTATCGGTGCAGGTCCGGCAGGAATGACGGCAGCGGTATACACATCGCGGGCGAATTTATCGACGCTTATGCTTGAGCGCGGAGTTCCTGGTGGTCAAATGGCAAATACAGAAGAAGTAGAAAACTATCCAGGTTATGACCATATTCTTGGACCGGAATTGGCGACAAAAATGTTTGAACATGCGAAAAAATTCGGCGCTGAATATGCATACGGCGATGTGAAAGAAGTGATTGATGGCGAACAATATAAAACGGTTGTAACAAGCAACCAACAATATAAAGCGCGTGCGATTATTATTGCGACAGGAGCGGAGTATAAAAAGCTTGGCGTTCCTGGTGAAAAAGAATTAGGGGGACGCGGCGTTTCATATTGTGCAGTATGTGACGGAGCGTTTTTCAAAGGAAAAGAGCTTGTCGTCGTTGGCGGTGGAGACTCGGCAGTAGAAGAAGGCGTATATTTAACACGCTTTGCAAGCAAAGTGACGATCGTTCATCGCCGCGACCAGTTGCGTGCACAAAAAATTTTACAGCAACGCGCGTTTGCAAATGAAAAAATTGATTTCATTTGGAATCATACAGTAAAGCAAATTAACGAAAAAGATGGTCGTGTCGGCAGCGTGACGCTCGTTCATACGCAAACAGGGGAAGAGCGTGAGTTTCCATGTGATGGAGTGTTTATTTACATCGGTATGGTGCCATTAACAAAGCCGTTTGCTTCGCTCGGCATTACGAATGAAAATGGCTATATTGAAACGAACGAATTGATGGAAACAAAAGTGCCTGGCATTTTTGCGGCGGGGGATGTTCGTGAAAAGTCGCTTCGTCAAATTGTTACGGCAACAGGAGACGGAAGTATTGCGGCACAAAGCGCACAACATTACGTAGAAGAACTAAAGGAAAAGCTTAACATTAAGTAATAAAAACGTAATGTTGCTTTAATTGAACTGTAACACGCTTGAAACAATAAAAGAGTATGATAAAAGTAAGTAATTGACCCCCTTTTTATATACACTTGTTGGCACGGGCTTTCGTCCCGTGCTTTCTTTTTTATGTGATGAAAACGTTTCAAAATTTATACTTTGTGACCGTTTGTAAGAAATAGTATAATGAAAAAAACATATTCATTATTGAGGTGAACGGACGTTGCAACGAGTAACGAACTGCGTATTAGTGAAAGACGGACACGTTCTATTGTTGAAAAAGCCTCGGCGTGGCTGGTGGGTGGCGCCGGGTGGAAAAATGGAGCAAGGAGAATCAGTACGAGAAGCTTGTGTGCGCGAATATCGCGAGGAAACAGGCATTTATATTAAAAACCCGCAATTAAAAGGGGTATTTACATTTGTCATGAAACGAGGAGAAGAAGTCGTTTCGGAGTGGATGATGTTCACATTTTTTGCGGAACATTTTGATGGTGAAAACGTATTACAATGTGAAGAAGGGGAACTTGCTTGGCATCCAATTGAGCACATTCCAACGCTTCCAATGGCGCCGGGCGATTACCATATTATTGATTATGTCATTAAAGGAACAGGAATTATGTACGGCACGTTTACGTATACAGAGGAATTTGAGCTGTTGTCTTACCGACTGGATCCGAGTTAAAGAAAGGGGAGAGAAAGATGAGCACAGGTTCAGCGCACATTCAAATGGTTATTATTACCGGTATGTCAGGGGCAGGAAAAACGGTAGCTATCCAAAGTTTTGAAGATTTAGGCTATTTTTGTGTCGATAATTTACCGCCGACCTTATTGCCGAAGTTTCTTGAATTAATTCGTGAATCAGGAAATAAAATGAATAAAATTGCACTCGTCATGGATTTGCGGAGCCGTGACTTTTTTGACCGTCTCTTTGCCGCGCTAGATGATTTAGCGGAAACATCATGGGTGACTCCACAAATTTTATTTTTAGATGCAAGCGATGCGACGCTCGTCAGCCGTTATAAAGAAACGCGCCGTTCTCATCCCCTTGCGCCAAGCGGATTGCCGCTTGAAGGAATTAAGTTGGAGCGCGAGTTGCTTGAAGAATTAAAAGGGCGCGCACAAATGATTATTGATACGTCTAACTTAAAACCGCGGGAGCTGCGTGAAAAAATTGTTCAAACATTTGCAACGCCAGCAACGACAACTTTTTCTGTCAATGTTGTTTCATTCGGGTTTAAATACGGTCTACCGATTGATGCCGATCTCGTTTTTGATGTTCGTTTTTTACCGAATCCGCATTATATTGAACATATGCGGCCAAAAACAGGATTAGATGAAGAAGTATCATCTTACGTATTAAAATGGACGGAAACGCAAAAATTTATTGAAAAAATAACAGATTTGCTGGCGTTTATGCTCCCTCACTATAAACGAGAAGGGAAAAGTCAAGTGGTAATTGCGATCGGATGCACAGGCGGACAGCATCGGTCTGTTACGTTAGCGGAGTATATCGGGCGTTATTTTGCAGACGAATATACAACGCACGTGTCACATCGAGATATTGCGAAAAGAAAGGATACGCACCAATGAAAAAAATCGTTGTGATTGGTGGAGGAACGGGGCTTCCTGTATTGCTTCGCGGGTTAAAGCAATATAATGTTGACTTAACAGCGATCGTGACTGTTGCAGACGACGGTGGCAGTTCAGGAAGATTGCGCGATGAACTCGATATGCCTCCACCTGGAGATATTCGAAATGTGCTTGCTGCTCTTTCAGATGTGGAGCCGCTAATTATTGAATTATTTCAACATCGCTTTGAAAACGGAAATGGGTTATCAGGTCATTCGCTCGGCAACTTAATTTTAGCGGCCATGACGTCAATTACTGGCGATTTCGTGCGCGCGGTTCGTGAAATGGGAAAAGTATTAAATGTGCGTGGAAAAGTGTTGCCGGCAGCAAATGAAAGCGTTGTGTTGCATGCGGAAATGGAAGACGGGACAATTGTATCAGGTGAGTCGAAAATTCCGTATTCCGGAAAGAAAATAAAGCGTGTATTTTTAACTCCGGCAAACATTGAACCGCTAGATGAAACGATTGCCGAATTGCGAACAGCTGATTTAATCGTCATCGGTCCCGGGAGTTTGTACACAAGCATTTTACCGAACTTACTCGTTCCTAAAATTGGCGAAGAGGTATGTCAATCCAAAGCGAAAAAAGTATATATATGCAACGTCATGACTCAGGCGGGAGAAACGTTAAACTATACAGCGAGCGATCATGTGAAAGCGCTGTATGATCATATGGCGTGTGCATTTTTAGATGCAATCATTGTAAACGATGCGCCGATTTTGCCAGAAACAAAGGAGCGATATGCAAAAGAATTGGCTGCGCCTGTCGTTTGTGATACGGCAAAGTTAGAAGCGCTCGGTTTACAAGTCATTTGTGATGCGATCATTGATGAGCGAGATGGAACGGTGCGTCACGATACAAAAAAAGTAGCGGCGTTGCTCCTTTCGCTTCTTGCACCTCCTTCGCACGGCACATATTCATAGGAGGTGAGATTGTTGTCGTTTGCATCGGAAACAAAAAAAGAATTGACGAATATCGAAGTAAAAACGTGTTGTTTAAAAGCAGAGTTATCTGCCTTAATTCGAATGAACGGTTCCATTTCATTTTCCAATCGCCGTTTAGTATTAAATATTCAAACAGAAAATGCTGCGATTGCAAGGCGAATTTATACGTTACTAAAAAAAGGGTACGATGTAGTTGTCGAACTACTTGTTCGTAAAAAGATGCGCCTAAAGAAAAATAACGTATATATTGTCCGCGTTGTCGAAGGAACGCATGAGTTATTGTCGGATTTAAAAATTATGGAAGAAGGATTCTCGTTCGTCCGTTCCATTTCACCAGAGCTTGTGCACAAAAAATGTTGTAAGCGCTCGTATTTGCGTGGCGCGTTTTTAGCCGGGGGATCTGTCAACAATCCGGAAACATCGTCTTATCATTTAGAAATCTTTTCGTTGTATCGTGAGCATAACGAATCGCTTTGTGAACTGATGAACACGAATTTTCATTTACATGCGCGCACGCTCGAGCGAAAAAAAGGTTTTATTACGTATTTAAAAGAAGCAGAGAAAATTGGGGAATTTTTGAGCATTATCGGCGCGCACCAAGCGTTATTGCGATTTGAAGATGTGCGCATCGTGCGCGATATGCGTAATTCTGTCAATCGTCTTGTCAATTGTGAAACAGCGAATTTAAACAAAACGATTGGCGCAGCGTTACGTCAAGTCGAAAACATTCGTTATATTGATGAAACGATTGGCCTTGATCAACTGCCTGAAAAACTTCGTGAAATTGCAAAATTGCGCATCGAATATCAAGATGTAACGTTAAAAGAGCTCGGGGAAATGGTTTCTGGAGGGAAAATTAGTAAATCTGGCATTAACCATCGTCTGCGCAAATTAGATGAAATTGCGGAACGGCTTCGCGCCGGTCAGCCGATTGATTTTCATAAATCTTTGTAAACTATAGGAGGAATGCATAATGGTAGAAAAACAAGTGGAAGTACGCTTAAAAACAGGACTGCAAGCGCGTCCAGCCGCGTTGTTTGTTCAAGAAGCGAACCGCTTTTCAGCTGATGTATATATCGAAAAAGATGGAAAAAAAGTGAATGCGAAAAGCATTATGGGTGTCATGAGTTTAGCGATTCATACAGGGGCGGTCATTACGATTTATGCGAATGGATCCGATGAACAAGAGGCGTTAAACAAGCTCGTTCAATATGTTGAACAAGAATCATAAAAAACAAGGCGGGATGGCCGCCTTGTTTTACTTTTCATCGACGCGTGTCAATACACGGTCAATTAAGCCGTATTCTTTTGCTTTTTCTGCTGTCATAAAGTTGTCGCGGTCTGTGTCGCGCTCAATGACTTCAATTGGTTGCCCTGTATTTTCAGACAAAATACGATTTAATTTATCGCGCAAGAATAAAATGCGTTTTGCCGCAATTTCGATTTCTGTCGCTTGACCTTGCACGCCACCAAGCGGCTGATGAATCATAATTTCACTATTTGGCAATGCGAAACGTTTTCCTTTGGCACCTGCCGCAAGTAAAAACGCTCCCATAGAAGCCGCCATACCGATACAAATAGTCGATACGTCTGGCTTAATAAATTGCATCGTATCGTAAATCGCCATGCCCGCTGTAATCGACCCACCAGGGCTGTTAATGTAAAGAGAAATGTCTTTCTCAGGATCTTCAGCTGCTAAAAATAAAAGCTGAGAAACGATCGAGTTGGCGACATGATCGTCAATCGGGCTTCCTAAAATAATAATGCGGTCTTTTAATAAACGGGAGTAAATGTCATAGGCGCGCTCCCCGCGGCTTGTTTGTTCAATAACTGTAGGAATTAAGTTCATACTCTTCCTCCTCCGATCATTCGTTTTTTTTTTATGTACTTTTATCATACAAAAAAGGTCAATAAAGGTCAAATGAAATCCCTTTTGCTTATATGTATTCGCGTTTTTTGTTCATCATCCCTTCTTTCATCGTTTCCGCTTTCCGAAATTTTAAACGTCATGGCTATTGCATTTTTTTTTCTTCTTCACTATAATGGTAAGTGCATTTATTGTTATGCCCTCGTAGTGTAGTGGATAGCACGAGAGATTCCGGTTCTCTTAGCGTGGGTTCGAATCCTGCCGAGGGCGTTACGAAACCCTGCTTGCGTCGCAAGCAGGGTTTTTGTTTACAAAAATAAAGTCCGGTGTGCCGCACCGGACGAATAGATGAATGTTGCGAGGCTTGCTCGCTTGTTCTATAAGAATGATAACATGCCTTCGATGCATATGCATAGTAGAAAAAACATCCAATATGTTTTTATCGTCTCTTTCTGATCGAGATGATAAAATGAGGATGAAGGGGGATGGCATGAATGGAGATGCAATTAACGCAAAGGCAAGAGCTAAAAGTTGCGTTGACAAAAGAGCTTGTCCAAGCGATTGAATTGTTGCAATATTCGACAGTAGAATTGCAATCGCTTTTACACGAACAAGCGCTTGAAAATCCATTTATCGAGCTACGCGAGCGAAAACGGACGACTCATAGGCGGCGTGAACAAACAGATCGGATGAATTATATTGAGAATGTAAGCGCTTTTAATCGTTCGCTTTCTTCCCATTTGCATGCCCAACTCGTTGGGATGCGCCTATCTCGTGAACATAAAAAAGCGCTCGATTATTTCATTGCTTCGCTTGATGAATGGGGTTATTTGCATACGACGATTGCGGAGGCGGCTTGCCATCTTCAATTGGAAGAAGCGGTTGTGTCAAATGCTCTGCATATGTTACGTTCACTTGATCCAGCGGGAGTAGGAGCGGAAAATTTGTCACATTGTTTATATTTACAACTCATTCGTCTTCCAGAAAGGGATGAGTTAGCGGAGACCATTGTCACGGAGTATTTTGAACCGTTTGTCAATAAAAAGTGGAAAGAAATAAAAGCGAAACTAGGTGTGGAATTAAGCGATTTACAACGAGTATGGGAACTCATTCGCACGCTTCATCCACGTCCGGGAAGTTTATATAATGATGAGCAAATGACGTACATTGTACCGGATGTCATCGTGTCATACGATAACGGAACATGGACGGTGACGATGAATGAAGAAATTGTTCCAACGGTTGTATGGAATGAAGCGTATGAACGGAAAGTACAGACGGACGATCCGTATGTTCGAAAATATATCGAAGAAAAAAGGCAGCAGTTTCAGTGGATTCAGCGGTGTTTAACCCAACGAGCGACGACGATGGAGAAAATTACGCTCGAGTTAATCGATAAGCAACGCGATTATTTTGAAAAAGGTTCACTCCATATGAAACCGCTCACGATGCGTGATGTTGCTGCTTCATTACACATGCATGAATCGACAGTTAGTCGCGCAGTAAAAAATAAATATATGCAAACACCTCATGGGTTAATTGAAATGCGTCGCTTTTTCACTAGTGGTGTGGATGATGCGTCGCAAGAAAAAGTAAAAAGTTTAATTGCTGAACTCATTAAACAAGAAAATAGCCAAAAACCTCTTTCTGACCAAAACATTGCTGATTTACTTGAACAACGTTACAATATTTGTGTTGCACGGCGGACAGTTGCAAAATATCGCGAACAGCTTCACATTCCGCCAGCTTCGAAACGAAAGCAATATGCGTAAGAGGGGAAAAACATGAAAGTGATCGTATATTCGAAAGAAAATTGCTGTCTTTGTGATGAGGCGAAAGCGATTCTTCGTGAGCTACAAGTGGAATGGGAAGAAGTCGATATTTACAAAGACGAGCAATTGCTTGAACAGTATCATCTTATCATTCCAGTCATTGAAGTCGATGGAGAGATGATTGCATATGGCCGCATTCACAAAGATGTCATAAGAAAGCGATTACAACAAAAATGAAGCAGTTGAACAATATCTCACTTCCTGTTACAATGAAGTTGTAGCAGGGGTGAATTTTTTTACACAAAGTGGGACACAATACGTCATAGTGGGACTTAAAATGTCCTATAAAAGAAAAAGAGAGTAAAGAAGGAAGAAAAGAGCATGCGACAATGGATTGATGTTCAACGAAAATTGTTGCCTGATCTTCTCGCGATTATGCAAAAGCGATATGAAATTTTGCAGCACATTCGGTTAATGCAACCGATCGGACGACGAACGTTGTCGCTCAACTTAGGCATTAGCGAGCGCGTTTTACGTTCGGAAGTGCAGTTTTTAAAAGAGCAACATTTACTTGATATTACAGCTGCAGGCATGAGCATTACAGCTGAAGGAAATGATGTGCTCATGCAACTAGAAGATATGATGCGAGAAGTATTAGGGCTGAAAGAATTAGAAAGAAAAATAAAAAAGAAGCTTCCTGTCGAAGACGTCATTGTCGTTGCTGGCGATAGCGACCAGTCTCCTTGGGTGAAAAGAGAAATGGGAAGAGCTTGTGTCTCACGAATAAAACATTCGCTAAAAGGGAATGACATTGTTGCGGTGACGGGTGGAACAACCCTTGCTGCTGTTGCCGAAATGATGACACCCGACCTAAAATACCGCGATGTGTTATTCGTTCCAGCGCGCGGAGGACTTGGAGAAGATGTAACAAATCAAGCGAACACGATTTGTGCGCGCATGGCTGAAAAAGCGATGGGGCATTATCGTTTGTTACATGTTCCTGACCAGCTAAGTGCTGAAACGTATCAATCGATTATTGAAGAACCTGCGATTCGAGAAGTACTAGAATTAATTAAATCATCAACGATCGTCATTCACGGAATTGGCGATGCGAAAACGATGGCGGAACGAAGAAAAACGCCGCCAGAAGAAATGAAAAAAATTGAACAAAACGAAGCGGTGGCGGAAGCGTTTGGGTATTACTTTAATCAGCACGGAGACGTCGTGCATAAAGTAAATACAGTTGGCATTCAGCTCGAAGATGTACGCCACGTTCCTTGCGTGATCGCGGTTGCAGGAGGAGCTTCGAAAGCAAAAGCAATTCAAGCGTATATAAAACAGGCGAATCGGTGCATCTTAATTACAGATGAAGGTGCAGCAAAACAGTTAGTACGGGATGATTCATCCCTCTAAAATATATATCCTTACAATTCCAAAGGAGGACAAAAACGATGGCAGTAAAAATTGGTATTAACGGTTTTGGTCGTATCGGCCGCAACGTATTCCGCGCAGCATTAAAAAATCCTGAAATTGAAGTAGTAGCAGTAAACGACTTAACAGATGCAAAAACGTTAGCACATCTTTTAAAATACGACTCTGTTCACGGCACATTAGATGCAGAAGTGTCTGTAAACGGCAATAACATCGTTGTAAACGGAAAAGAAATTATCGTAAAAGCAGAACGCGACCCAGCAAACTTAGGATGGGGCGATCTTGGTGTTGATATCGTTGTTGAATCAACAGGACGCTTCACAAAACGCGAAGATGCAGCGAAACATTTAGAAGCAGGTGCGAAAAAAGTAATCATTTCTGCACCAGCAACAAACGAAGACATTACAATCGTAATGGGTGTAAACCAAGACAAATATGACCCAGCAAACCATCATGTGATTTCAAACGCATCTTGTACAACAAACTGCTTAGCGCCATTTGCAAAAGTATTGCATGAAAAATTCGGTATTATCCGCGGAATGATGACAACTGTTCACGCATATACAAACGACCAACAAATTCTTGACTTACCACATAAAGACTTGCGTCGTGCGCGTGCAGCGGCGGAATCAATCATTCCAACATCAACAGGTGCAGCGAAAGCCGTAGCACTTGTATTGCCTGAATTAAAAGGAAAATTAAACGGTATGGCAATGCGCGTACCAACACCAAACGTTTCTGTTGTTGACCTTGTTGCTGAACTCGAAAAAGAAGTAACAGTTGAAGAAGTAAATGCAGCATTAAAAGCGGCGGCAGAAGGTGAATTAAAAGGTATTCTTGCTTACAGCGAAGAGCCACTTGTTTCTCGTGACTACAACGGCTCAACAGCTTCTTCAACAATCGATGCACTTTCAACAATGGTTATGGAAGGTCGCATGGTGAAAGTTCTTTCTTGGTACGATAACGAAACAGGATACTCTCACCGCGTTGTTGACCTTGCTGCATACATTGCGTCAAAAGGCTTATAATTTTTTGGATTGTTTGCCCAAAACGGTTTATAATAAATAGTTGGAAATACCGAGAAGGGGAGCGGGGATCATCCCCACTCCCTTTCTATGTACCACACGAATAAGGAGGCCTTTCCATGAACAAAAAAACAGTTCGTGACATTGATGTGAAAGGGAAACGTGTCTTTTGTCGCGTCGACTTTAACGTGCCAATGCAAAACGGTGTCGTTACTGACGATACGCGTATTCGCGCCGCGCTTCCAACCATTCAATATTTGATGGAGCAAGGAGCAAAAGTCATTTTAGCAAGCCATCTCGGCCGTCCGAAAGGGAAAGTTGTTGAAGAAATGCGTTTAAATGCTGTGGCAGAACGTTTGAGCGAACTGCTTGGCAAGCGCGTCGTAAAAACGGATGAAGCGTATGGCGATGCGGTGAAAGCTGCGATTGCACAAATGAATGAAGGCGATGTATTATTGCTTGAAAACGTTCGCTTCTATCCTGGTGAAGAGAAAAACGATCCAGAATTAGCGAAAGCATTTGCAGAACTCGCTGACGTATATGTTAACGATGCGTTTGGTGCCGCTCACCGTGCGCATGCATCAACGGAAGGGATCGCTCATCACTTACCTGCTGTGGCTGGCTTCTTAATGGAAAAAGAAATCGAAGTATTAGGAAAAGCATTGTCAAATCCAGATCGTCCGTTCACCGCAATTATCGGTGGTGCGAAAGTAAAAGATAAAATCGGCGTAATCGAAAACTTATTAGACAAAGTTGACAATTTAATTATTGGTGGCGGGTTAGCTTACACGTTTGTCAAAGCGCTTGGCCACGAAATCGGAAAATCATTATTAGAGGAAGATAAAATCGAACTTGCAAAATCTTTTATGGAAAAGGCGAAAGAAAAAGGCGTGAACTTCTATATGCCTGTTGATACAGTCGTTGCGGACGATTTCTCAAACGATGCAAACAAAAAAGTAGTGAACATCGATGAAATTCCAAGCGACTGGGAAGGACTTGATATCGGTCCGAAAACACGTGAATTGTACCGCGACGTCATTTTAAAATCAAAACTTGTCATTTGGAACGGCCCGATGGGCGTATTCGAAATGGATGCGTTTGCGGAAGGGACAAAAGCAGTTGCTCAAGCGCTTGCTGATGCAGAAGGTACATATACGGTCATCGGTGGCGGCGATTCAGCAGCGGCAGTTGAGAAATTTGGACTTGCAGACAAAATGGATCACATTTCAACAGGTGGCGGTGCGTCGCTTGAATTTATGGAAGGAAAACAACTTCCTGGTGTCGTCGCGTTGAACGATAAGTAAGAAAGGGGTTAAAAGCGATGCGAAAGCCGATTATTGCAGGAAACTGGAAAATGCATAAAACGCTACAAGAAGCGCTTCAATTTATTGAAGAAGTGAAGCATGCCGTTCCTTCAAACGAACAAGTCGATACGGTTGTATGTGCTCCAGCGCTCTTTTTAGCGCATTTAGTAGAAGCGACAAAAGGAACGAATGTAAAAATTGGTGCGCAAAATATGCATTTTGAAGATCAAGGCGCATTTACAGGGGAGATTAGCCCTGTTGCATTAAAACATATCGGTGTAGAGTATGTCATCATCGGTCATTCAGAGCGCCGTGAAATGTTTGCAGAAACAGATGAAACAGTAAATAAAAAAGTGCTTGCGGCATTTAAACATGGACTTGTACCAATCGTTTGTTGCGGTGAGACGTTAGAAGAACGGGAAAGCAATCGTACAAACGAAGTGGTCGGCGCACAAGTTGAAAAAGCGCTTGCTGGTTTAACAGAAGAGCAAGTGAAACAAGTCGTTATTGCTTATGAACCAATTTGGGCGATTGGAACAGGAAAATCGTCTACAGCGGAAGATGCAAACAACGTATGCGGCTATATTCGTCAAGTGATTGCCAATGCATTTTCACAACAAGCTGCTGATGCGGTGCGCATTCAATACGGTGGTAGCGTGAAACCGGAAAATATCGGTGCATTTTTAGCAGAAGAGCATATTGACGGTGCACTCGTTGGCGGTGCAAGCTTACAACCACAATTGTTTTTACAACTCGTGGAGGCAGGAAAATGAGCAAAAAACCAGTAGCATTAATTATTTTAGACGGATTTGCTCTTCGTGAAGAAACGTTTGGTAACGCGGTTGCACAAGCGAAAAAGCCAAACTTTGATCGATATTGGAATGAATATCCACATGCGACATTAACGGCGTGCGGTGAAGCGGTTGGACTTCCTGAAGGACAAATGGGGAACTCGGAAGTTGGCCATTTAAATATCGGGGCCGGTCGCATTGTGTACCAAAGCTTAACGCGCGTCAACATCGCCATTCGTGAAGGCGAATTTGAGCGTAACGAAACGTTTTTAGCAGCGATGGATCATGTGAAAAAGAATGGAACGAATTTGCACATTTTCGGACTTCTTTCAGACGGCGGCGTGCATAGCCATATTAATCATTTGTTCGCCCTCTTGAAGCTAGCAGCAAAAGAAGGCGTCAAACATGTGTATATTCACGGCTTTTTAGACGGACGCGACGTCGGTCCACAAACAGCGAAAACGTATATTCAACAGTTAAATGAACAAATTGCACAAATTGGCGTTGGCGAAATCGCTACGCTATCTGGTCGTTATTATTCCATGGACCGCGACAAACGTTGGGAGCGCGTAGAAAAAGCGTATCGCGCGATGGTGTATGGCGAAGGTCCATCATACCGTGATCCGCTTGCGTGCATCGATGATTCTTACGCAAATGGCATTTATGACGAATTCGTCTTGCCATCTGTTATCGTTCGTGAAGATGGATCACCAGTCGCGACGATTCAAGATAACGATGCGGTCATTTTCTACAACTTCCGTCCTGATCGTGCGATTCAAATTTCAAATACGTTTACGAACGATGATTTTCGTTCATTTGATCGCGGACCGAAACATCCGAAAAACTTGTTTTTCGTATGCTTAACACACTTTAGTGAAACAGTAAAAGGGTACGTGGCATTTAAGCCAACAAACCTTGATAATACGCTCGGTGAAGTGTTATCACAAAACGGGTTAAAGCAATTGCGTATTGCAGAAACGGAAAAATATCCGCATGTTACTTTCTTCATGAGCGGCGGTCGTGAAGAAAAGTTTCCTGGCGAAGAGCGCATTTTAATTGACTCGCCAAAAGTGGCAACATACGACTTAAAACCAGAAATGAGCGCATACGAAGTGACAGAAGCGCTATTAAAAGAAATTGAAGCGGACAAATTCGATGCGATCATTTTAAACTACGCAAATCCTGATATGGTTGGCCACTCTGGAATGTTAGAACCGACAATTAAAGCAGTTGAAGCGGTCGACGAATGTTTAGGAAAAGTTGTTGATGCAATCATCGCTAAAGGCGGTATTGCGATCATTACGGCAGACCACGGAAATGCAGATGAAGTATTAAATCCAGATGGCAGTCCGAATACGGCGCACACGACAAATCCGGTGCCGGTTATCGTCACGAAAAAAGGCATTACGCTTCGCCAAGACGGTATTTTAGGCGACTTAGCGCCAACGATGCTCGATTTACTCGGTTTACAACAACCAACAGAAATGACAGGAAAAACGTTAATTCAAAAATAAACTAAAGGAGAGATGAACGATGCCAACAATTATTGACATTTATGCTCGTGAAGTATTAGACTCTCGCGGCAATCCGACAGTAGAGGTAGAAGTATACACAGAATCTGGTGCATTTGGACGCGCCCTCGTTCCAAGCGGGGCATCAACAGGGGAATACGAAGCTGTTGAATTGCGCGATGGCGACAAAGGTCGTTATCTCGGTAAAGGTGTATTACAAGCGGTGAAAAACGTAAACGAAGTGATCGCGCCAGCGTTAATCGGTAGCTACGATGTAACAGAGCAAGTAGCGATTGACAGCGCATTAATCGCTTTAGATGGTACAGAAAACAAAGGAAAATTAGGTGCGAACGCCATCCTTGGCGTATCGATGGCTGTCGCGCGTGCAGCTGCTGATTACTTAGGTATTCCTTTATATCAATATTTAGGCGGATTTAACGCAAAAACGTTGCCAGTGCCAATGATGAACATTTTAAATGGCGGTGCGCATGCAGATAACAACGTTGACATTCAAGAATTTATGATTATGCCAGTTGGCGCACCAAACTTCCGTGAAGCGCTTCGTATGGGTGCAGAAATTTTCCATAGCTTAAAATCAGTATTAAAAGCAAAAGGCTACAATACAGCGGTTGGTGATGAAGGTGGATTCGCACCAAACTTAAAATCAAACGAAGAAGCGCTTGAAACAATTATTGAAGCGATCGAAAAAGCAGGCTACAAACCAGGCACAGAAGTCATGCTTGCGATGGACGTTGCTTCTTCTGAACTTTACAACAAAGAAACAGGCAAATACCATTTAGAAGGCGAGGGCGTTGTAAAAACGTCGGAAGAAATGGTTGCTTGGTATGAAGAGCTTGTCAACAAATATCCGATCATTTCGATCGAAGACGGCTTAGACGAAAATGACTGGGCTGGTCATAAATTATTAACAGAACGCCTTGGCAAAAAAGTGCAACTCGTCGGTGACGACTTATTCGTAACAAATACGAAAAAATTAGCACAAGGTATTGAGCAAGGTGTTGGCAACTCGATCTTAATTAAAGTAAACCAAATCGGTACATTAACAGAAACATTTGAAGCGATTGAAATGGCAAAACGCGCAGGCTACACAGCTGTTATTTCTCACCGTTCTGGTGAAACAGAAGATAGCACCATCGCAGACATCGCGGTGGCAACAAACGCGGGTCAAATTAAAACAGGTGCGCCATCACGCACAGACCGCGTCGCAAAATACAACCAATTGCTTCGTATTGAAGATCAACTAGGTGAAACAGCAGTATACGATGGAATGAAAACATTCTACAACTTGAAGAAGTAAAAAATAAGGATGCCTTCGCATGAGGGCATCCTTTCTTTCAAGTTTTTCTTTTCTTTTGGATATATTGCACTACAATGAAAATAAATACAAGAAAGAGTAGCGCATCAATAACCCAATCGAGGGAGTATGTTTTAAAAAAATCTTTTGCGGTACTTTTTATGACTAATAATAAAAGACTAACGATTAACCCTATGATAACGCCTGTCATGGTAGTAAATATAATTTTTGCTTTACTCATTTTTGTATCTCTCTGTTGAATTTATATCGTTTTATCAAATAAGGATGTCTTCGAATCAGGATTAATTTTGTTTTTGTAGTTTGTTGAAAGTTCAGACTAGACAAATGAGTGTTTCCCATGGTCAACAAGTTAAGAACTCATATTTCGCACCTTGGTAGGGCGGAACAAAAGGATTTTTTATTCAGTTTTTTAGAATAACTTTTAAACCAACACCAAAAGCGATGG
>NZ_RXXX01000037.1:0-28808 GCF_011006755.1 Anoxybacillus sp. MB8 | reverse complement strand
CGATTGGAAATCAGAGATGGTATCTGTCTTATTTGAGCATGCCCATTTTTATGGGAGAAGTATTCATAATTTTGGATAATCAACAGCCGTGGTTATAAGGAGTGTTTTAGATAAATTTTTTGTTCTTCTATAGAATAAATAAGTAGAAATTAAAAGAGTAATTAACAAAATGTAATAAAAATAAAGTTCTGGATTGAACATGATTTCACTCCTAATGAAAAACTTAAGGGAAGTAGATATCTACCCCCTTTAAGATTTTTTAATTATTTATTGTTTTCCTCTTTTTTCTTCTTAACATCTTCTAATAACCAAGAAAGTGCATGGGCAAAACCATTGTCTTTTTCGTGTTTCAAGAAATATTTATCTCCTGTTGTATCAGCAAGGAAAGTAACTTGATCATTTTCAATTGCTGTTAAATCTTCATGACTCACAAAACCGTACATATCAATAAAACCAACAAACTCCGCATTGTATTCCTCTTTAAGTTGTTTTTTCACCATACTAACATGTTTCTCCTCCACGTGTGGTTTAAAGGCAAGTGTTATACGCTCGTCACCTTTTACAGCACGTGCTACAAATTGTTGAGGATTAACTTTGTGTTTCTTTACAAATTCCTTTAATTCCTTAAATTCTAATGGCCGAGAAAATGTGATAGTGGTATTAATATCCTCAACTTTTTTGTTCTTAATTTCATTATTTTTTTCGGTAATAAGTTTCTTGTATTTTTCTACACCCAATTCTGTTTTCTCAATATTTTTATACTGCTCTATTAGATTCGATTTATCAAAAGTTTGTTCCACTTCTTTATCCCCATTAGAAGCAGCATTCCCAATTTCAACTATGTTAAAAGTAAAGGCCAACGCACAACCTAGTCCAGCTACTGCCAACAAAAATTTTTTGCTCCAAGCCATCTTATTGACCTCCTTAAATAGTTACTATACCCGTGGTGCTAGTTGAGTGCTAGCGCTCAATTAGTCCGAGTGTGACAAGTGAATAGACCAACAAACGCCATCAAGTGCCACTTCAAATCCTGAAATGGGGTTGGCACAAATGTTTGTAATCCGATACTGATCGGCAAGGACAGAGAACACCGTCTCAATCACTTTTCGTTTATCTTTGATCCATCCCTCCCATGGTGACGATGAGTAATGCTTCTGTTTTCTGCGAGATGGAGTCCAGAAGGTAATTTGATATTCTTTATATATCTTTATTTGTAAATAATAATCAAAAATCCCTCGTCACCCAAATTGTAGAGATGGGGAACTTGTGTCATGGCTATTTCAGCGGCGACTCGATCATGACAAAACGCTTCCGCCACCTCATATCCCATTGGCAATCATTGATCGGTCACTTGAAGATAAAGCTTAAATCCGTAGTACCACTTCTGTTTCAACTCACAATACCCGATGTCAGCGATACCTTCTTAGAATTGTTGGACGTGATGCATTCTTGCATTATGGAACAACTCGATCGACATACTGTCTACGACTGCATAGGCATGGCGTTTTCCACGTTTAGCGAGTTCAGCGAATCCATTTGATCACGAAGAACAACGCTCGACACCGTCGATTGTACCGAAACCGTTCGATAAACTGTCGGTTGGTGAACAGGTTTCCCTCCACAAAGCAATGCCATGTCCGTTCAGAAGAAAAGCCCAACGGTTTTCCTAATAGATAAATGGCAATGATCACGGCATCTTTTTGTTTCACCAATGATGATTGCGGCGTTGCAAATATAGTTAAGAAAATGGTCGCATATTGTTTTTGAATTTTCGCTTGGTCTGTAAATGAAAGTGCTCTTGCACGGGAAGTCTCCTTTCGAGTGTTGACTGGCATTTTCATTATATATAGAAAATCTATGGGGAAGGGCTATTTACTCGATTTTATCTAGAACCACAGGTTTTATTTATGATTCTGTACTATTAGGTTGATTTTAATTATGGTCTTCCAAGGTTATCCCCGTAAGTAATCGCACGATAGCCACCACCATTTATGCAGTTGTTGTAATCAATAAAACCTTTTTTACTCATAGCAAAGTTTAACTGTATTTCTCCGCTGTCTCCGCTATCTCCATCTCTAAAATCTTCCCAGTTTGTTGTAAAGAAATACTGTTGGGAAACTACTGTACCTAATGCAACTACTTCTGATTCTTGGTTATCTACTCCACCGTCTGTCTCGAAATCAAATTTTGGATCAGGTAAATTTGTAGTAGAAGCATAAGCACTAATCTCTAAATCCAATGAATTATCAGGAACAGCCGTCATATCAACGGTAAAATATGCTGGAGAATTGTCACAACTTGTCCCAGGGTTATCTCCACCATTGTTATATTCTTTAATTTGACTCACATTATACGAATCTAAGGTAAACTTACTTTCTGTTCTAATATAGTAGAAGCCATCGTATCCAAAATACGATTTGAGACTACCTGTTCTCGGTACGTACGATCCGTTGCTGTAATTAGAGTAACTCCAAGATGTTGAATCTCCTGCTGTTTCCGCTAAAGCAGTTTCTCCTAATACGAAATTAGCAAGAATAGCAGTCAATGAAAATGTAAGTATCTTCTTTTTATTGAACATAATAACAACCTCCCTTAAGGTTAGTGCATTGAATGCATGTAACTATTCAGTCGCATAACCAAAGTGAGCTGAATAATTACTTTGACTTAATATTAAAAAAAAAAAAATGTCAATATTTTTTATATTAAATTTGTTATTGTAAAGGGGAAATTTAGGCTCTTCACCACAAGTTGTACTTGAGATTTTAAGATAGGTATGCATAGGGAAAATAGAGGGTACAAAAAATGCGAATTTTCCTGTATGGTAAAGGTGATCAAACCAAACCTGGAGGAAAATTCGCATGTACTCTCCGTTTATCAAAGAACTCATCGATTTACCAGATGTTTTGATTCAAAAGGTACGAAAAGAAGAAGATCGTTGGATTTTCGAACTTTCTCTGTCCGAACAATGCTCGGTTTGAAGCGCACGATCAAAATGATATGCAAAAAGAAGGAATGGATGCGTGGCTATGCTCAGCGAATCGGAATTTTTTGGATTTAACTTCCTGTCAAGCGCAGACGTTGTGGTACGTGTGGCATGACATTCAGCACGTCTTATCCAGCCATCTCTCCTCGAAGTGTGGCGACGGATGCTTTTCAGCAATGGGTCGCGCAATCTTGCATCGGAACATCATTTAGGCAGTGGCTTGTATGCTCAAGCTTCCTTATACGACCGTGGAATGTTGGTTTTATACTCATGCCCCTTCCTATCGAATGACATCCAACCAAAGGCGGTTTGTATTGATGAGTTTGCTTTTCGAAAAGGGCATGACTACGGAGTGGCGATCATGGATGCCGAAACGGGAAAAGTGCATGCTATTGAAGCAGGAAAGAACGAGGAAGCCATTGGACGTGCGTTGGCTCATGTGTCTTGTTCTGTTCAGTTTATCGTGAGCGATTTAGCTCCAGCGATGAAAAAAGCCATTCAAAGGGTTTGCCCAGAGGTGACACACGTGGTCGATTATTTCCATTTCATCCATATGTTTACTGATGCTTTAGAGCGTTGTCGCAAATATGTAGACAATGGGGACAAGAAACACGGAAATGTTCGTTACGTTTGTCGTTTATGGAGCCAATGTCCAGAGAAGCTGATGGAGGAAGAACGTCAAATTGTACGAGAATGGTGTAAGGAAAGTGATGACTTAAAGTCTGTCTACCGATCGTTTCAATATTTTCGCTATGTGTCCAAAAGCAAAGACGAACAACAGGCGAAGCGACGTTTGGAGGCTTGGATGCATCGGTATTCGTTTTGTCCTTGTTCGGTTGTGCGCGCGATTGCAAAAGCGCTCGTCAAGCGAACAGAAGAAATCGTTTCTTGCATTTTATCCCCTTACTCGAATGGGAAAATGGAAGGAACGAATAACAAGATCAAGCTGATGAAACGTCGAGGATACGGATACAGAAATATCCAACGTTTTGCATTGTGGGTTTGGTTAGAAACAGCTAACATGCTTTAATGGCAGGGGCAAGTACATCTTCAAGTACATCTTTTGGTGGTGAGCCATTTTTCGTATGTTCGTACAAACCATTTCATTCAATGAAACATATAGTAGTACATAGAAACAAAGAAAAGGAGGTTAAAGATGAATCAACTATTTGCGATTCCTCAATTAAAAGATATACGCCACCTTCTCCCTACTCGCTCTGGACAATCGTATAAAAAAACAACACTTGAACAAAAAACGCACATCATTATTCATCATAGCTTGACGAAAACAGGCTCCGCATTTGCGTTTGCCAATTATCATGTAAGCAAAGGATGGCCCGGGATCGGATACCATTTTGTCATTGAACAAGACGGAACGATTCATTTTTGCAACGACTTAGAAGCGATTAGCTACCATGTCGGCAACCATAACACTTATTGCATCGGCATTTGTTTAACAGGCGATTTTCGCACACAACAACCGACGGATGAACAAAAACAATCATTGAGAACGTTATACAAAACGCTTGTAAACATCTTGCCGAACTATAAAGACGTGAAAGGACATAACGAGCTAAAAGGATACGAATGGAAACAATGCCCTTGTTTTAACTATGCGCAAGTATTAACAGAAAAAGAAAACATCGAAATGAAAGAAGAAGTCAAACTGTATACCGTCGAACGAGGAGATACGCTATGGGCAATTAGTCAAAAAACAGGAGTAAGTGTCAAAACGTTATTACGCCTAAACCCACATGTTGATCCAAGAGCATTACAGCCTGGGCAACAAATAATCATTGAAAAACTAATAAAAAAAGAAGAAGTGAAGGCCCCATCACCACCATCCAATCAAACACCGAAGCAACAAAATCCAATTGAACAACTGATAAGTAAGCTTCCGAATAAAGTATTGCAATATGGCGATCGTGGTGAAGACGTTCGCATCTTACAACAAGCGCTAAATATGATCAATTTTAAATGCGGAGCAGAAGACGGAGTATTCGGCCAAAAAACGTTAGATGCCGTGAAACGAGTGAACCTTATGTTTTCAGGTGGAAATAAAAATGGCATGTATGACAAAAAAACGAAAAATTATATAATAAGCAAACTTAGAGAAAAAATGAAATAGCTTTCCATGACACGTCTCCCCTATAATAAAATATAAGGGGGGGATATTTTTATGCATATGGCAGATGCGCTTATTTCACCTGCGGTAGGAATTGCGATGTGGGGGGCTACAGCAGGTGTAGCAAGCTACTCATTAAAAAAATTAAACATAGAAGCAGACGAAAAAAAACTGCCGCTGATGGGAGTGCTTGGAGCATTTGTATTTGCAGCGCAAATGATTAACTTTGCGATTCCTGGTACAGGATCAAGCGGACATTTAGGTGGCGGATTGTTACTTGCCGCTTTGCTAGGTCCTTATGCAGCTTTTTTAACGTTAGCCGTTGTTTTATTTATTCAAGCGCTCTTTTTTGCAGATGGCGGACTGTTAGCGTTCGGATGCAACGTATTCAATCTCGGCTTTTACACATGTTTTATCGCATATCCGTTATATAAGCGACTCATTCGCCGAACAAACATATGGCTCGCTTCCATCATTGCAGCGGTCGTTGGATTACAACTCGGCGCATTTAGCGTTGTCGTTCAAACGTTGTTATCCGGAAAAGTCGAATTACCGTTTACGACGTTCACCTTATTTATGCAACCTGTTCATTTGGCGATTGGCATTGTGGAAGGAATGGCTACCGCGGCTGTCGTTTCATTTGTGATGAAAACAAAACCAGAGCTCTCAACACCGGCAAATACACCGACGAATCGTCTCATCGGGACACTCGGCTTACTTGCGCTTCTCATCGGTGGCATATTTTCATCGGTCGCTTCGTCAAAACCAGATGGATTAGAATGGTCTATTTTACGTACAGCAGGCACAGAGGAGCTGCATACAACAACGGCACTTCATCACGCGCTGGAACGTCTCCAACAATCGCTCGCTTTATTACCTGATTATAATTTGAGAAGCGGAGGCGCATCAATCGGATGGCTAGACGTCGGGACAAGCGTTTCTGGCATTATCGGTGTATTTATCGTTGCAATAGCAATGCTCGTACCATACATCATGAAAAAATGGAGAAAAGAAGCGTGATCCATGCACATATGTCAAATATGAAAAAGCGACGACATGATGTTCATCCGTTAAGCATGCTCATTATAACGTTTACATACATCTTCGTCGTCGCCTCGTTTCACACGTATGCGTTTATTGAACTCGTTCCATTATCGCTTTATCCAATTGCCATGATCGTGGTGCATCGTCTTTCTATTCGTCATATCAAAAGCATACTGCTCGCCTCTTTACCGTTTATTACAGTGATAGGGGCTTCGCAGTTGTTTTTTATTCATGAACATATATCATTTTTTCATTGGCGTATCGAAGCGCGGTGGCTCGTATTTGCCACTTTGTTTGTAAAAAATATACTTGCTGTTCTTGCAGCAACGGTGTTGTTTTTGACGACACCGATCGAGCAACTTGCAGGTGCGCTCCTTTCGTTGCGCATTCCTCGCCTGCTCGTTATACAATTGCTTTTGACATATCGATATATTTTTTTATTTTTAGAAGAAGCAAAACGACTGCGTCAAGCATATATGTTGCGCGCACCGAACCATCGCGCCATCCAATTATCCGTTTGGGGATCGCTCGTTGGACATTTGTTGTTGCGAACATTTGAACGTGCCGAGCGCGTGTATGAAGCGATGACGTTGCGCGGGTTTTCTATTCAACGTATGCATATAAAAATAAAACGATGGACAATGAAAGAAATGATTTACACATATGTCACTATTGGATTGTTCATCGTTTATCGTTTGGTGGTCATATGATGATAAACGTATCGAATATTTGTTACATATACCCAGATGGTCACGAAGCCATTCGTGATGTTTCTTTTTCCGTTCAACAAGGAGAATGCATCGGCATCATTGGAGCAAACGGTGCAGGAAAATCAACGTTATTAAAACTGCTCGTCGGATTGTACATGCCACAACGTGGACGTATCGTCATCGACAATATGCCCATGTCGAAACAAATGTTACAACATATTCGTCGCATCGTTGGCTTTACATTTCAACAAGCAGACGATCAATTATTTATGCCGACCGTTTACGACGATGTCGCATTTGCGCTTCGAAATAAAGGAATGAACGAAAATGAAGTGGAGCAACGAGTAATAAACGCTTTAACGCTTGTCGGTGCAATACATGTAAAAGATCGTCCACCTTATCGTTTATCAGAAGGAGAAAAACGGCTCGTCACCTTAGCAACTGTACTTGCGATGGAACCAAACATATTGCTCATGGACGAACCGACAGCAGCGTTAGATCCGAGAGCACGACGAACGCTCATTCATCTCGTTCAATCGTTGCCACATACAAAAATGATAACAACACACGATCTCGATTTTGTACTCGAATGTTGCGAGCGAACGATTGTACTCGCAAACGGGATGATCGTATATGACGGCCCGACAGATGCTGTATTAACAAACGAACCGTTTTTACACGAGCATCATTTAGAACTTCCCCTTATGCTGCAAGGGAGAAAATAAAGCGTGGCTCATTAGCCACGTTTTATTTTTTTGCTGAAAACAAAAAGCGCCGGTATGCGACGCTTATTTTTGTTTCACCATCTTTTGTTTGACTACACTATTTTCTTTCGTTTTGTACGAAAGATTATCTATATTTAGTCCGTTTCCGAGCGTTCCGTACACATACCCTTCGCGCGGTTCGATGAGTTCTGTTTGTTCATGATAAAGCCGCGGCGTTTTCCATAACGCAATTAACGCTTTTGTCATCGGCATTTCATGATACCGTTCCGGCCATAGTTGTTTAATATATTGTTTGACGAGCGGGTAATATTTTGAACTCATCGCTGGGAATAAGTGATGTTCTGTATGGTGTGAAAAGTTGAAATGCAACACATCTACCCACTTTGGAACGATGACCGTTAAGCTATTAGCTAGCGGATCGTTAACTGGAACGAGCGGATTTAAACGATGGTTCGTTGAAATATATCCCATAACGATCGCATTCCCAATGAGCAACGGAAAAACGAATGCAAAGAGCCATTTTTCTACTCCGATCATCAACAATAACCCAATCCATATCGACCATGGCAACACAAACTGCCAAAATACTGCGCGACGACTTCCTTTTTCAAACTCCTTCCAAAAATGAAGAAGCATATGAAGCGAATGAACGGTAAACATCCCTGCTAAAGACAAAAACGAAAAAGCCGCACGAATGGGAAACGGAATGCGATAAATCCAACGGAGAAAACGACTTTGAGCTAAACGTTTTATCGTCGGCCACGCATCGGGATCAAGTTCCTCATGTTGTGTATGCACATGATGTGTCGCATTATGCCACTTTCGCCATAACTTCGGACCTGTGCAAAGCGGTAAAAATGCGATACCACCTAATAAATCACGAAGCCACGCCCGTTTGACTACCGTCCCGTGCAAAATTTCATGCCCTAAAAACCCTAATCCAGCAAAACACCATCCAATAACAACCGAAAGCAATCCGTTCCATAACCAATGGAGGTCAAATAAAGAAATCGTTACAATGCTGCTCACTAAAACGAGCATGTAAGCAAGGCCACCAAACAGACGAGACGGAACAGGACGGAACGCTTCCTCAGGCAAATACGGGGCAATGCGAGCCGCGTACCACCCGAATGAATGAAATTGTTTCATGTAACAAAAAACTCCCCTCATACGTAAACACTTCGCTTTAAAAAGAAATGAATATTCAAACATCTCCCTTTAAAGCTTATTGTCATCGTATCATTTATATTCTTGTCCTGTCAATAAAATTTATTACCTGATCATATTATTTATTTATATTATTTAGTATCAATATGAATGCAGTTGTACAATAGCGATAAATGTGTTTCAATGGAAGTAAACATACCAAATCAATTTGGGGTGAAACAGATGGGGATGCCGTTAGAGATACAAACGATGATCGTCACAAATGGAAAAGAAAAACGAATTGAACACAACTTATTTGTATTACAAAAAGAAGGTTATCGCTTATATCCACTTGACGTGCCGTTAGAAGTAAGACGAACAAAACACGGAGAAGCAACAGGACAAGCTGTCGTCAAAAAACTCGTCCTTGAAAACGGAACAACGATCGTTACATATGAATTAATTGCTTTGCACTCCATTAATTAAACCGTCGAGCGATGTGCTCGGCGGTTTTCTTTTTAGGTCATTCACACATTTTGATTAGGCGCATACGATAAAGCAAACGAAACGAAAGAGGGGAAAAAAATGCGAAAATGGGGGTTTTTGCTCGTTGCTTTTATGTTTTTGCTTTCAGCATGCTCATCTAATGATGTAAAAACGTTGCGCGTTGCGGAAGTGACTCGTTCTATTTTTTATGCACCTCAATACGTCGCAATTGAAAAAGGCTTTTTTGCTGAAGAAGGGCTTCATATTGAGCTAAATACGACGTGGGGTGGCGATAAAACGATGACGACGCTTTTATCGAACGGAGCGGATATTGCGCTCGTCGGTTCGGAAACGTCTATTTATGTGTATAGTCAAGGAGCCATTGATCCTGTCATCAACTTTGCGCAATTGACACAAACAGATGGAACATTTTTAGTTTCGCGTGAACCGATCGCTAACTTCACATGGGAGCAATTGAAAGGAAGTACATTTTTAGGTCAAAGAAAAGGCGGTATGCCGCAAATGGTCGGAGAATACGTTCTAAAGCAGCATGGAATTGATCCACATAAAGACTTAAATCTCATTCAAAATATTGAGTTTGCTAATATCGCCAATGCATTTGCAAGCGGAACAGGCGATTTCGTCCAACTATTTGAACCGACTGCTAGCATTTTTGAACAAGAAGGAAAAGGATATATTGTTGCTTCCTTTGGAACGGAATCCGGCCATCTCCCGTACACAACGTTTATGGCAAAACAAAGTTTTATTGAGAAAAATAAAGATGTCATTGAAAAATTTACACGCGCTCTTTATAAAGCACAACAATGGGTGCAAACACACGATGCTAAAGAAATCGCAACAGTCATTCAACCGTACTTTGAAAATACAGATATCGCTCTCATTGAAAAAGTTGTCGATCGCTATAAAAACCAAGGCTCTTACGCAACTGACCCTATTTTAGATGAAGAAGAATGGAACCATCTTCAAAACATCATGAAAGAAGCAAATGAATTGCCATCGTACATTGATCACTCGATTTTAGTGAATACATCGTTTGCCGAAAACGCACAAAAGAGGTGAACACCATGCCCATTTTAACGATTGATCAAGTGATGCATGCCTACGTCACAAACCAATCTGCCGTCTTGGCACTTGATCATCTGTCGCTAACTGTCGAGAGGGGAGAATTTCTCTCCTTTCTCGGCCCAAGCGGCTGTGGAAAAACGACGCTTCTTTCCATTATCGCGGGACTAATCGAACCAACAAAAGGCCGTGTACTCATTGAAGGAAAAGAAGTAAAAACGATGCGCCAAACGATTGGATATATGCTACAACATGATTATTTGTTCCCGTGGAAAACGATTGAACAAAACGTCACACTCGGATTAAAACTAACAGGCAAATATAGCGAGAAAACGAGAAAACAAACGCTCGCCCTTTTACATCAAATTGGTCTACGCGACGTCGATGATCGCTATCCTTATGAATTATCAGGAGGAATGCGTCAGCGCGCTGCACTCGTTCGCACCTTGGCAACCGACCCGAAAATTTTATTGTTAGATGAACCGTTTTCAGCACTTGATTACCAAACAAAACTTAAACTAGAAGATCTCGTATGGGAGACGTTAAAGCAATATCGGAAAACAGCACTTCTCGTCACGCACGACATCGGTGAAGCGATTGCAATGAGCGACCGTATCGTTTTATTTACCGCAAGACCAGGAAAAATTAAGCGAATTGTTTCCGTTCCAGATTCATTAAAAGCATGTACACCGTTTCAAGCTCGCCAACATCCAGATTTTTCACCGATTTTTCAAATGATTTGGAAGGAGTTAGAGAGCATTGAACAAACATGAATGGTTGCAACGTATATACGATCAATATATAGCATATGAAAAGCGCGAAAAACGAATCGTTCGTTTTTTCCAAATGATCATCGTCGTTTCCTTCTTTAGCTTATGGGAGATGGCGAGCCGTTTTCATTGGATTGATCCTCTTTTATTTAGCTCACCGTCTTCAATTTGGCACTTGTTTATCACTAAAGTGCGCGATCATACGTTGCTTTCACATACAACCATCACATTAACAGAGACCGTGCTCGGTTTTATTGTTGGTACGATCGCAGGCATTTGTTTCGCTGCGCTTCTTTGGTGGTTTCCACGCGTATCTAAAATTGTTGATCCGTATTTAGTCATTTTAAATGCCATGCCAAAGGTGGCACTTGGACCGATTCTCATTGTAGCGCTCGGACCGAATATGACGTCAATCGTGGCGATGGGAGCAATCATTTCTATCATTATTACAACGATTGTCGTTTACACATCGTTTAAAGAAGTAGATGCCAACTATATCAAAGTGCTTCAAACATTCGGTGCAACAAAACGACAATGGTTCACAGAAGCCATTTTACCCGCTTCCTTTCCGACAATGATTTCAACGTTAAAAGTGAACGTCGGTCTATCTTGGGTCGGTGTCATTGTCGGGGAATTTCTTGTTTCGAAACAAGGGCTCGGTTATATGATTATTTACGGGTTCCAAGTGTTCAACTTTACGCTCGTTTTATTAAGTTTGCTTATGATTGCGTTACTTTCAAGCATCATGTACCAACTTGTCAGTTGGTTTGAAAAAAAACTAATGAAACGTGCATAACCCTACACGTAAGAAAAAGCGGTGGGGTTTTAAATCATTCCCCACCGCTCTAACTGTTGTTTCGTATATGCCCATACGCCATCCTTCATAATAAAACTAAATCGTCCATCTTTCGCTATGTCATCTGGCATATGCTCAATGAGCACAGGACCATTTGTCTCAAAATACGACTCCCTTTGTTCCAAAAATTCAACATGAGCAAAATAAATATTTTTTACAATCGTTTCATTCGGACGTTTGACTTCATACTGTCCAATGTACGTGATCTTCTCAACAACTCCGCCCGTTTCTTCCTTTACTTCGCGAATTGCTGCTTGTTCTGCCGTTTCTCCTTCCTCTATTTTCCCACCTGGAAACTCCCAGCCACGTACAGCGTGATTTGTCAATAACCAACGACCATCGTACCGACAAATCACAAGAACATGTTTCGGTTGTTGCGAAAAAGGATGGTCAGAAAAAGAAAGTCGAACGTTGTATCCGTAGTAATCTTGAAATACAATCATCGCCGTCTACCCTCAACTGTATGTTTTCTTCATTGTACCACACAGTGAAATTGTCGACAGCTTTTATAACTGTATGACACCCATCGTTTCAATTTGTTGTTTCGCTTCTTCATCTCCAAGCTCATAAATAAGTTCGTACACTTTTTTTATCGCTTGATCATATCCATCATTTGGCCGATCGTAATGGTATTGCACATACGGCACATGTGCGCGCCAAAACGATTGCCAATCGGATGAATACATTTCATCAAAATACTCTCGTAATTGAATGATTTCTTCATCCGTCGCCTCAATTCGAAACTCCCAAGGTGATGCTGTTTTCACTTGCGAAATTTCGCCACGAGCCACTGAAACATAGTACGTTTTTTTCATCGCCCCACCTCTTTTCCATTTGTTACGGTTAGTGTGAGTCGATCCATTTGTTTTCATGCAACAAAAAGCATACGATCTCCTTTAACGCTTCTTCAAGTACTATAATATGAAAAAGGTGGGAAATCCCACCTTATCCAAGAAACGATTTTAACATCCACACATGTTTTTCTAAGCTTTGATGAATGCCTAAAAGCATATCCCCAGTCGTTTCATCATTAATTTCCCCTGCGTAGTTCATACCATCTTTCAACTCTTCAATCATCGTTTCAAAATCGCGCACGATTTCTGCCACCATTTCCTCGGCTGTTTCATTTCCTTTGGCTTCCTGTACAGACGCTACCGCTAAATACTCTTTCATCGTCGCTAACGGCTTTCCACCTAGCGCCAATAAACGCTCCGCTAATTCATCAATATGTAGCGCAGCTTCATTGTACAATTCTTCAAATTTTGTATGCAACGTAAAAAATTGCGGACCTTTCACATACCAATGGTAGTTGTGCAGTTTCACATACAATACGTTCCAATTCGCAATTTGTTTGTTTACAATGTCAATTAATTTTTCCTTCATTTTCATTCCCTCCTCAAGTATAAACTTTCCCCTTCTCTATTGTAGCAAACAAAAAAAATTTTGGAAAATAATACGGTTTTGCATTAAGATAGAATGTGGAGGGGTACATATGTTGCTCACTTTTATTATTTCTATCATCATTGTATTTGTCGTGCTCATCTTAAGCGTTTTAACGATTTCAAAAGCATACAAATACAAACACACCATTGATGAGTTGCCAAATGAAAAAAGCAAAGGTTCAGACATGTAACGCCTGAACCTTTGTTGTTTAGCCAAACACTTTTTTCAATTCTTCTTTTGGTTGCGATAGCCAGTAGCGCATGAGTCGCTTTGCTCCTTCTAAATCATGCAACTTCGCTTGACCACACTCTTTTTCTGTTGCGGCTGGCACCTCTGTGACGGTTAGCGCTTCATTCATCGTTGCCTCTAGCAAGTCAATAATTTCTTCAACGGTTGGCGTGCCGCTAACGACTAAATAATAGCCTGTTTGACATCCCATTGGCGAAATATCAATAATATCAAAATGGTCGTATTTTTCGGCGTGCTTACGAATGTGCACCGCTAGCAAATGCTCGAGCGTATGAATAGCTGCTGGCTGCATTGCTTCTTTATTAGGCTGACAAAAACGAATATCAAATTTATTCACAACACCGTCGCTGCCGACTTTATGAACGCCGCAATGGCGAACGTACGGTGCTTTGACCGCACAATGATCAAGCTCAAAGCTTTCTACTGAAGGCATACTTCTCACCTCTTTTCAATTGTTACGTCTTTATCATACACAAAAGTCCGACTTTTTTCATCTTTTTTTGTTAGTATCATTTCGTCCAGCTATGTTACAATAAGAAAAAATAGGGGTAGGTGTATGATATGAAACATATACTTCTTTTACTTATTCGCTTTTATCAACGTGTCATTTCCCCATTAAAACCACCGACATGTCGCTTTTATCCGACTTGTTCGCATTACGGATTCGAAGCTATTCGCCGTTTCGGTGCGCTCAAAGGCGGATATTTAACAATAAAACGCATTTTAAAATGTCATCCGTTTCACCCCGGTGGATTTGATCCCGTTCCAGAGAAAGAGCAAAAATAGTTGTTCTTTCTCTTTTTTTTCGATATGATAAACGTTGTAAATCGTAATAATTACGTTTTGGGAAAGGAGAAACCTATATGAAAGTGCCTGTTACCGTATTAAGCGGATATTTAGGTTCAGGAAAAACGACATTGCTTAATCATATTTTAAACAATCGTGAAGGATTAAAAATTGCTGTTATCGTCAACGACATGAGCGAGGTGAATATCGATGCTGAGCTCATTAAACAAGGTGGATTTTCACGTACAGAAGAAAAGCTTGTACAAATTCAAAACGGCTGTATTTGTTGTACGTTGCGAGAAGATTTAATGAAAGAAGTTCAAAAACTCGTTGAGGCTGGAAACATTGATTACATTGTCATCGAGTCATCCGGCATTAGCGAACCGATTCCTGTCGCTCAAACATTTACGTATATCGATGAGGAATTTGGCATTGATTTAACGTCAACATGTCGGTTAGATACGATGGTCACCGTTGTAGATGCCAATCGTTTTTGGCATGATTTTGCCTCCGGTGAAACGTTATTAGATCGTAAACAAGCAGTCGATGAAACAGATACGCGTGAAGTTGTCGATTTACTAATTGATCAAATTGAATTTGCAAACGTGCTTATTTTAAATAAAATCGACTGCATTTCTCAAGAAGATGCAGACGAGCTAGAAGCACTCCTTCGTAAATTAAATCCAGAAGCAAAAATCATTCGGACAACATACGGAAAAGTGGCACTTCATCACATTTTAAACACTCGTTTATTTGATTTCGAAAAAGCGAGTCAATCAGCTGGATGGATAAAAGAACTAAATGAAGAGCATACACCAGAAACAGAAGAATACGGCATTTCTTCTTTCGTATATCGCCGCCGTCGCCCGTTTCATCCCGAACGGCTGATGCATTGGCTCGAACAATGGCCAGTTGAAATCGTTCGCGCCAAAGGCTTTTTCTGGCTCGCTTCCCGCAACAATATGTGCGGACTTCTTTCACAAGCTGGGCCGTCCATTATGATTCAAGGGGCTGGCGAATGGATTGCCACATATCCTCCACATGAACAGGAACAAATTTTGCGAGAAGAACATGAATTGCGTGCAAAATGGGACGATACGTATGGCGATCGCATGACAGAACTCGTATTGATTGGCATTGGCATGGACGAACATGCGATTTCTTCTTCCCTGGATGCATGTTTATTAACAGATGAAGAAATGAAACAAGACTGGTCAACTTTTGTTGATCCGCTTCCACCATTTGTTACTACTTCATAGTTTTCAAATCGTAACGATTACGATATAATAAACTAGGAGAAAAAGGATGTTTTCATAAACATCCTTCTTTTTTGAGAGGAGGAAAAAAATATGAAATTACGTGCGATGTTAACTATTATACTTACAAGCACACTTACACTATTTGGATGCAATAAACAAGATGAAAACGCTCCAGCCACTAGCGAGGGAAAAGACAATCCACTTATCATTTATACAACCGTATATCCACTTCAAGACTTTACCGAAAAAATTGGTGGAAAACATGTGCAAGTCGAAAGTGTATACCCTCCAGGCGTCGATGTGCACACATATGAGCCAACAGCAAAAACGATGCAACAAATTGCTGAGGCTGATGCATTCATTTACATTGGTCAAGGAATGGAAGGATTTGTCGATCGCATCACGAAAACGCTAGAACATGAGCGCGTCAAATTCGTCGCAGCAACGGAAAACATGGAATTACTTTCAGCTAATGATACTCATGGAGACGAACATGCTCATGAAAACGAATATGAACATACTCATGAAAACGAAGATGAACATGCTCACGGAGATGTCGATCCTCACGTCTGGTTAGATCCGATTTATTCCATTGAAATGGCCGAAACGATTAAACAAACATTAGTAGAACTTAAACCTGAAGCGAAAGATGATTTTGAACAAAACTTCGCTTCATTAAAACAGCAACTTGAACAACTCGATCAACAATTTCAACAACTGATGAAAGAGGCGAAAAGAAAAGATATTCTTGTTGCTCATGCTGCATACGGCTATTGGGAGAAACGATACGGCTTAAAACAAATAAGCGTGACTGGACTATCACCAACAAATGAACCGTCACAAAAACAGCTTACTTCCATCATTAAAAAAGCAAAAGAGCACAACATACAATATATCTTTTTTGAACAAAATGTTACATCAAAAATTGCTGAAGTCGTAAAAAATGAAATTGGGGCGGATGTACTCATTCTTCACAACTTAGAAGCGCGCACAAACGATGATATCGCAAACAATAAAGATTACTTTGCGATCATGAATGACAATATATCCGCATTAAAAAAAGCGTTACAATAAGCGATCGTTACGGTCGCTTATTTTTTTGCATATTTTTTCCCTTTTCAAATCAAACTAGGAAACGACAATGTATGGAAAGGGATGAACATTTCGGTATGGATCACGTATTAACAGCAAGAACGTTATTTGGTACAACCATGGCGTTTCATATTATTTTTGCGACGCTTGGAGTCGGTATTCCGCTCATGATTTTATTGGCCGAGCTACTATATCAAAAAACGAAAGACAATGACTACGCTCTCATGGCTAATCGTTGGACAAAAGCGCTCGCCATTTTGCTTGGCGTAGCGATTCCGTCTGGTACTATCGCAGGAGTACAACTTTCACTTTTATGGCCAGGCTTTATGGAAGTGGTCGGCAAAGTGATGGCGCTTCCGTTTCAAATTGAAATTTATGCGTTTTTCGTCGAAGCGTTATTTTTATCTATTTACGTATACGCAGCAGACCGTATCTCTCCAGCAATGCGCATCGTAAGCTTGACGCTTGTTGCCATCGGAGCAGCCGCTTCTGCCATTTTAATCACGAACGTTCACGCCTTTGAAGGTACACCGACTGGCTTTCGTATCGAAAACGGGCAAATTGTTGACGTCAATCCGTGGGAGGCGTTTTTTAATCCAAGCTTTGCCGTCACAGCAACACACGTCGTTTTATCAGCGTATATGACAGGTGCGTTTACGATCGCTTCAATCGCGGCATATCACATGTTGAAAAATAGACGCCATGAACGCATCCAACTTTTTCATAAAAAAGCGCTCATGCTCGGTTTAACAGTTGGCGGCGTATTTTCTTTACTAACAGCAATAAACGGACATGAATCAGCCCAACTTCTTCATGAATATCAACCTGAAAAATTAGCTGCTGCTGAAGGATTGTTTGAAACACAGTCGCACGCCCCGCTCGTCATCGGCGGTTTTACGGACCGTGAAACACAAACGGTCAAATGGGGAATTGAAATTCCGTGGTTACTTAGCTTTTTAGCGGGCAATCGTTTCGATACCGTCGTTGTCGGATTGAATGACTTTCCAGAAGAATGGTGGCCACCATTGTTTGTCCATACCCTTTTTAATGCAATGGTCGGAATCGGCATGTTTCTTCTCCTTCTTTCCATTGTCGGATTCGTTTGGCATCGCATAAGAAAACAACACATATTTCCGAACTGGTTTATGTGGACAGTTGTTACTGCTGGGCCGCTCGCTCTTCTCGGTATTGAATTTGGCTGGATTTTTGCTTGTACAGGGAGACAGCCTTGGGTCATTTATCGCATGATGACAACGGCAGAAGCTGTAACACAGTCAACAAATTTAGGAACACTCTTTCTTTTATTTACGTCCATTTACGTATTTTTACTCGTCGCAGTCGTTCTCGTCTTGCGTTCTTATTTCCGCCGCCATCCGATTGAACAACACTTATCTACGCACATGTAGAAAGGAGCAAGATGATGACAGATGAATTAATTGCTATTTCAATTTTATGGGGATTTATTTTTATTTACGCCGTCATGGCGACGATGGACTTTGGAGCAGGGTTTTGGTCGATGGTATATATGAACCGCCCGCAAACGAAAGCAACGAAAATCGCAAACCGATATTTATCACCGACATGGGAAGTGACAAACGTCTTTATCGTTGCGATCGTCGTGGCGCTCGTCAGCTTTTTTCCCGGAGCGACATTTATGCTAGGAACCATTTTACTTATACCCGGAAGCATCATTTTACTTTTGCTTACTGTACGTAGTGCGTTCCTCGTTTTTTCACACGTTGCTCCTAAATATGAAAAAGTGCTTGTTTACATTTCTGGTATAAGCGGCTTACTTATTCCAGCCTTTTTAATTAGCGTCTTGCCAATTACGCATGGTTCTTTTGTCGAAACAATGAATGGAGTCAGTCGCCTACGGCTTGATCGCTTATTTACAAGCCCACATGAATATGCATTTATCGCCTTTGCGATTACAAGTACACTCTTTCTTTCGTCGCTTTTATTAGCAGACTACTCAAACGAAGCAAATGAAATAGAAGCATATACGATTTATCGCCGCGATGCACTCATCATCGGGCCGTTTGCTCTTCTCTCCTCTATTCTCATTATGGTCACGATGCGAAATGAAGCGCGCTGGCTATATGACGGAATGATTGCACGTTGGCCGTGGCTTGTCGCTTCTGTCGTATTATTTCTCTTAGCTGGCGGGGCGCTTTTTCTTCCTTCATGGAAAAGAAAAAACGGACGCGGAATGCCGCGTCTTGCGGTTGTAGCCATCGTCTTACAATATTTTTGTGCAAGTTACGCATACGGAAAAGCTCATTTACCATATATGATTTACCCGAATGTAACAATCGAATCCGGATTTACGCATCCGAATACGTTTCGTGCCCTTTTTGTGACGTATATCGTCGGCTTTGCTATTTTATTTCCAGGATTCATTTATTTTTGGCGGCTGTTTATGAAAGACCGGCGCTATGTAGCAAATGATGAAAAATAATGATTGCAAATGTTGAGATTTTTCGCTATAGTTTTAAACGTAAACCTTTTTCGTACAATATATTGTGATGATTGCACAAAATAATAACTATATATTGAAACCAACAAGTGAAGGTGTCCGAGCGGACTTAATAGGGAATCTGGTGCGAATCCAGAACTGTCCCCGCAACTGTGTGCGCAGACGAAATGGAAACAACACCACTGTATATGTCAGCTTTTCAGGCGCATATATGGGAAGGAATCCAAAGTAGGAAGAAGCGCGAGTCAGGAGACCTGCCTTCCTTGTATCGTTTCATATTCTTCGGGGATTGAGAAGATGAAACGATGGTGAAAGCATGCCTTTTTCCATCGTTTCATCCGCTCAATGAGAGCGGATGTTTTTATTTTTTAGGGGAAGGGATGTTATATGGTGTACATAAAACAACAAACAGAAGTAAATGAAGAAACGATCCGCACATTATTGTTTCCTATTTTCAAAGACTTTCCACACTTAGCGAGTGAGCGATACATTGAACGGACTGTACGGGCGCTTGCTCATACGCAGCGGTACAACGACATGATGAATAAACTTATTTTAAATGCGCTTGATGAAATCACCGTAGAACAGCCGGATTGGACGTTTGTTGCCGCTCGTCTCTATTTGCAACAGCTATACGACGAGGCAGCTAACAATCGCGGCTATGATGTATCCGACACATATCGCTACTTTTATGAATTGCAAATAATGCTCGTCGATCTCGGCATTTACGACTCGTTTTTATTGGAACGATATACGAAAGAAGAACTGCAAGAAGCGAGCACATGGATTGACGCAAAAAAGGACGAGCTATTTACATACATCGGGTTAAAAACGCTCGTTGATCGCTATTTAGCGAAGGGGTATGGCGGCGAAATTTACGAACTGCCGCAAGAGCGCTTTTTAACGATTGCTTTAACATTAATGGCATATGAACATCCGACAAAACGAATGGCACTAGCGAAAGAAGCATATTGGGCATTATCTAACCAATACATGACCGTTGCTACGCCAACTTACGCAAACGCTGGAAAGTCGTATGGTCAATTATCGAGTTGTTTTATTGATACGGTAGACGATAGTTTAATTGGCATTTATGAGTCGAATACCGACATCGCCCGTTTATCAAAAGGCGGTGGAGGAATTGGCGTATATTTAGGAAAAATTCGCGCACGAAATTCCGATATTAAAGGGTTTAAAGGCATCTCCTCTGGTGTCATTCCATGGATGCGCCAATTAAACAATACCGCCGTATCGGTTGACCAGCTCGGTACGCGCCAAGGAAGCATTGCCGTATATTTAGACGTTTGGCATAAAGACATTTTCTCGTTTTTAGACGCGAAGCTAAACAACGGCGATGAACGGCAAAAATGCCATGATTTATTTTATGGCGTATGCATCCCTGATTTATTTATGGAACAAGTCGAAAAGCGCGGCGATTGGTATTTATTTGACCCACATGAAGTGAAAAAAGTGATGGGCTGGAAAGATAAACACGGCAATCCATTAGGGCTAGAAGACTTTTATGATGAAGAACGAGGAAATGGCTCGTTCCGTGAAAAGTATGAGGAATGTATCAATCATCCAGAGTTAAGTAAAGAGCGCGTTCCTGCGATTGAAATCATGAAACGGATATTAAAGTCACAGTTAGAAACAGGAACGCCTTATATGTTTTATCGCGATGAAGCAAATCGGATGAATCCGAACAAACACGCAGGCATGATTTATTCTAGCAATTTATGTACAGAAATTATGCAAAACATGAGCCCAACCATCGTCACAAAAGAGTATACAGAAGATGGGGAGATTATCGTTCATAAAAAGCCTGGCGATTTTGTCGTTTGCAACTTATCGAGCATTCATTTAGCGCGTGCCGTACAAGATGATGTGTTAGAACGATTAATCCCGATTCAAGTGCGCATGCTCGATAACGTCATTGACTTAAACGAAAAGCGAATTGAAGTGTTGCAAGCTGTCCTCACCAATAAAAAATATCGCGCCATCGGGTTAGGGGCATTTTCTTGGCATCATTTATTAGCGTTAAAAGGAATCAAATGGAACAGCGAAGAAAGCGTACAGCTTGCTGATCAGTTATTCGAGAAAATTGCTTATTTAACGATTCAAGCAAGCATGGAGCTTGCCAAAGAAAAAGGAGCATATCCAGCGTTTGAAGGCTCCGATTGGCACACAGGAAAATACTTTGAACTTCGTGGGTATCATTCCCATGATGAGTTAGATTGGGATCATTTAAAACAACAAGTGATGGCATATGGGATGAGAAATGGCTATTTAATGGCGCCTGCGCCAAACGCTTCCACATCCGTTTTAGCAAACGGAACGGCATCGTGCGACCCTGTCTTTAACCGTTTATATTTTGAAGAAAAGAAAAATTATAAAATTCCTGTGACCGTCCCTGATTTAAACACAAAAACGTTTTGGTTTTACGATAACGCCTATGAAGTGGATCAAAAGATGAGCATTCGTCAAAATGCTGCAAGACAAAAACATGTCGATCAGTCGTTAAGTTTTAATCTATATGTGTATAACACGATTAAAGCAAAAGATTTGCTAGACTTACATCTCACAGCATGGAAAGAGCGGTTAAAATCGACGTATTACGTTCGTAGTACTGCAGTAACGATTGAAGAATGCGACGTTTGTTCATCGTAGGGGGATAAAAAATGAACGTTCTTATTTGTTATACATCGAAAACAGGGAACACAAAAGAAGTGGCGCTGTTAATAGAAGAAGCTTTTTGCTCATACGGACATGCGGTGAAAACGATCAATGTTGAACATATGTTTGCGATCGAATCGCTCATTCATGACACACAACTTCTTTTATTCGGTTCATATACGTGGGGAAATGGACAACTTCCGGACGAAATGAGGAAGCTACTTCGTTTTCTTATTAAAGAGCGAAATCTTTCTTTGCCTCCTGTTGCGCTGTTTGGCACAGGAGATCAAATGTGGCCATACTATTGCCGCGCTGTCGATGAAATGGCGTACCATTTACGAAAAGTGACGCCGGTGCTCGGCACGTTAAAAATTGAACAATCCCCCCGCGGCCATCAACAACATTTACCGGCTGTTTTCGCCCATCAACTACTCAAGGAGGTTGAGCGTTTTGTTATTGACGAAAGTAAAATTGCTCGAGCCGTCGCATCCAAATAAAGCAACAAGCATTATTAACGGAAAAGCAAGCGGCATTTTAAACTGGAACGATATTAAATATAGCCATTTTTATGATATATACAAAATGTTGCTCGGCAACTTTTGGACGCCGTTTGAAATTAACATGTCGGATGATATTAAACAATGGCATCATTTAAGCGAGCGGGAACGTGATGCATTTTTACACATTATCGGGTTGCTTTCGATTTTAGACTCTGTGCAACCAAACTTTATCGGAGCGATGAAAGAATACATTACCGATCCGAGCGCCAAAGCGATTTTTTCGATTATTGAACAACAAGAAGTCGTCCATAATCAGTCGTACTCGTATGTGCTTGCATCTATTGAGAAACTATCCGAGCAAAACCGGGCCTTTGAAATGGCGCGCACGAATCCGCACATTTATAAGCGAAATGAACACGTCATTCGCGTATACGAAGCGTTTCGTGAACGACCAACGGCTGAAACGTTTTGCCGTGCTCTTGTCGCTTCGCTCGTCTTAGAAGGAATTAATTTTTATTCCGGGTTCGCCTTTTTTTACAACTTAGCGCGAAACCAAAAAATGCTGAAAACATCCACAATGATTAGCTATATTAATAAGGACGAACTATGCCATAGCTACTTCATTTCCCAACTCGTACGCGCTGTATTATGGGAAAATCCTCATCTGGACGAAGACGGATCATTTTCAGCGTGGATATATGATTACATCGATGAAGCGATCCGTTATGAAACGGAATGGTCGCGTTTTGTGTTGCGCGACATCGATGGCATTGATGTCATTGAAATGGAGAAATATATCGAATATCTCGGAAACAAGCGGCTGCGCATGCTTGGCTTGGACGACCGCTACGAGGCGGATGAAAACGCGATGCCTTGGATTCGCGTCTTTAGCGATGAAAACGTAAACTTAGGCAAAACTGACTTTTTCGAAGCCCGTCCACGTTCATACACAAAAACAACCGATATTAATGGGTTTGATGAATTGTAAAAAGGTGGGTTAGCCCACCTTTTTACTCTAATGATCGTACGTATGCAGCAATTTGTTTTATTTCCTGTTCATTAAGTAATGTGACATCTTCTATGCGGTGACGTGCAATCGCTTCTTCAATCGTTTCGGCACTTCCATCATGTAAATATGGGGCAGTCGCCCATACTCCACGCAATGTAGGGGTATCCCACTGTTTTGGAGTTCGTGGGTTTGTAAATTGTGCACGCGCGTCTCCAGCCGAAGCGCGATCAAGTATATTCGCTGTCCCGATATCATGCAAAAACGACGTTTGTGCTGTAGTCAGTTTTCCGTTACTATCTGCCGCTTTTACACTATCTGTAAAGTATATTCCTCCATGGCAACTTACGCAATTTCCCTTTCCAAAAAATAATTTTTCTCCTTTTTTAGCTGTAGACGTCAAACTCCCGTCCTTCTCTCGATAAGGACTTTTAGGCACAGGGAACGAATTTGGGTCATCTAAATAAGCAAAGAGTGCATCAAACATATGTTGAACATCAGCTGGTAACGGTTTGCCCGGATCATATTGTGACATACCACCCATTTCACCTTGTACGGTATGGATATAATCAGTAAAGTCATCACGTGATCCATCCCACATAAACAGTCCTGTTTTCGTTGTTAAAATATTGCTTGGTACATTCCTTGGTCCTTTAGGTGTTAAAAGTGTCAGGCCATTGATATCGCCATCACTATGGCAAGATGCACAACTCATCCAATTATTTTTTGTTATCTCAGCTGCATATTCATCACTATTTGCACTATAAAATATTTTTTTTCCTTCCCTTACAAGAGGAGACAATGAATCTTTCGAAATGAGAGAAATATTTTTTTCTGTTTGTTTCGCTTTTGCGTATGTTTGTTCTCCGCCTGTTTTGATTATCGCAATTTCATGACTCATCGCCTGATGTATATACAATGTTTCCCCATCTGGGGAAATGACAATTCCTCTTGGGTTATCTCCTTGAATTCGACGCAATACTTGAGTAGCATTCCCACCTCGAGCAAGGTCAAAAACAACGAGATCTTCACTTCCCGACATAATTGCGTACGCTTTTTTTCCATTAGGATGGAACACAATATCGTACGGATTAGATACAATCATTGTTTCATTTTTTACATCCGTTACATTGATTTCTTCAAACAATTCTTTTCTTTCATCCAATATTTCTTCATCTCTATCTAGTCGAATAACTGAAATAGCAGGAAAAATCGTCTCCTCAAAGTGAATAGGTGTATCAATATTTGTTAATAAGTGCGGGACGTATGCTTTTTTCCCATCAGGTGCAATAACAAACTGCTCTAATGTATTTGGGATACCTTGACTTTTTTTGCGGTCTTCTTGATCTGGCGAAGGTGCCAATGAAATACGTTTGATGACTTTTTCTTTTTGTGTATCAATAACTGTAATTTTTCCCTCTAAATAATGAGGGACATATAGCTTTTTTCCATCCGCCGTAATTGTCACTGTTCTCGGTCGATGACCTATCGCAATATCCTTCTTTACTTTTCTTGACTGTAGATCGACGATAGATAATGTACCCGAACGATAGTTTGCAACATATAGCCATCGACCATCTTGGCTCGTCACTAAACCAAACGGTTCAATTCCTGTTTCAATATGACCAACCACTTTTTGCTTTTTCAATGAAATGATGTCCACCCGATGATCATACATACAAGACACATATAAAAATTGTTCATCAGGACTTAATGTTAATTGACGTGGCTCACGTCCGACAGGAATTTCTATCTTTTTCTTCTTTGTTTTCACATCGATAATCGTTACAGTAGGCACATCAATATTGGCAACATACAATTCATCCCCTGCTCGGTTAATAACAATATTGTTGCTGTTGACTGCCACCTGGCGAAGCACCGATTCGTTGGACAGAAACATCGGTTGTTTCGCACACGAGGCGAGAAACAAAATAAAAAGAAAGAGTGCCCATCTCTTCATATTTATCCCCCCACGTAGAGAAGGCGGTCGGCTTAGACCGTCCGCCTTTTACTTTTCTTTTACTTCAACATTAACAAGAATAGGAGCAATTCCATACGGACCATCTCCCGCTTGAATTTGTGGTACATTATCCCCGTCTGTATTGCCGGACTGATCATCTTTTCGATACACATCCCCTGTATCCCAAAACTCACTTGCCTGCATACCTTCTTTGATAGTTGGTCCGTCAATAATGAGATTATAAAAGTCTACATAACGTGAAATAATTGTTTCTCGATCTAACTCTTTTGGTTGTTGTTGATCTTGATCTGTGTTATTTAGATGACTAACTGCTAAACGGAATACGCTCGAAAGCGCCCCTGCCACAAACGGATCATATTTCATCTCATCTTTTGCCGTTTTGTAAACATGCAACGACTGATTCCAGAAATGTTGATCCATTGACACATAAATGTTACGCGCAGCTTCTCTGTACTTCTCTTCTTTTGTTGCTAAAAAGGCAGCTGTTAATCCTCGAACCGCCCCAAGTTGAGAAAGAAGTGTTGGTTCAGACTTATCTACTCCTTCTCCAATCGTAAAACCGTTTGCAACGAGCCCATCCGTTCTTATTAGCTTTTCAACAATGAAATCAGCCTGCTTCCGAATAAGTTCGAGCGCTCTTTTTCCTTCCTCCGTATGCAAACCTTCTGCTTCTTCTCCATTCGCATAGCCAACCGGTAAACCGTCAATTGCACGTTGGAACATCCGGAGCGCTTCCATCATATATCCGGCATCAAACGTGTTCATATATTTTCCTTGCTCCGTACCACTATGTTCTTCCACAAATACGCCCCATTCATCATTGAAATGCATCGCATCTACATTTTTAAAAATGGTGAGCAAAACATCCCGATTCACTGAATACGGATCATCACTTCGTATATCATTATGATCATTTTCGTCAATGTTTTCATTTGGTGCTTTTGGATAAGGCTTACCATCAAAAACGGCTAAAAATGCTGGATTTTGATGTTTATTAGCATTTCTTTGATCTGTCATACCAAAAAATTCTGCTGCTGGCCATAACATAAGCCATTGATCTCGTAAAATGCTACGTTTATCTTTTAGAATGAGTTTCTGGGCATCAGGTGCTTGCTCGTTTCCATCCTCAACTACTTCAATACGGTGAGGCAGATAAACAAAACCTTTCGTCGGCTCATAATCTCCACTGTGTAAAGCAGTCAGCTTGTTTCGTTTCGCGTCATAAAATAAATGATCACGAATAAATAATAGTTTATTCCATATTTGTTCAGTTAAAATCATTCCTTGCATTCCATCAGCAGAACTAACCCCCAGAGCAATGTTTGGATCTTGATCATCGTTCGATGTCTTTCCTTCTATTTCTTCATCCTGATCTACTGTATGAAATGCACCTAGAAAATCTCCTGCCCATAAAGCTTGTTTTAGAAATGTTGCCCCATAAGCAGCTGGAACAAGCATTTTATTCATTTTTTCGCGATCCCATCGCAATGTTTGAAAATCCACTTGATACACAGGGACATACGTTCCATCATCATTTTCTGCATATACGTCTGTGTCCACTTGTTGTATGTAATGCGGATCGCCACTTTCATACTCAATTAATGTAGGAAACATATTGCGAAATATTTCTTCACGTGGATATCCAACTTGATCAGCAAGAAAGTAAAAGCGATCCGCTAATACTTCATAACTTTCTTTTCCATTTTGTTCCGCCAGTTTTTTGACCACAGGACCATGAATAAGATGTAAACCGAAACCTGACTTTTCAGTTACTTCATACATCGCTTCCTCAGAATACTCGTAAGACTCTACCCCCGCAATATAATCAAATTCCGTTGGTTCATTTATTTTTCGAACATCTAACAAATTTAAATCTAACCCTAACTCTTCTGCAAAAGGTTCACCAGATAATTCAAACTCTGAGTATGCAAACATATTACCTGCCGTCCGAAACTTATAATCCGTTACCGGAACTTGAATCGCAGCTTCTGTTTCTTCTTTCTTTTTCTTATTTGTCGTTGGTTCAGCACATCCACTAACGACAAGCGATGAAGATAACGCAATAGCCGAACCAACCTTTTTCCATCTCCTCATACTCTCCCTCTTTCCAAAATTGAAATTCATTATCAAATCCTAAACTTTATGATACTTGATATGCATGTTTTGTCAACAAAAAATGGAGCACCCTATTCGCTGATATTTGGTAAATATAAACTTCTCTAGGTTTTCCGTTGAAGTTTTGTTCAAACATACTTATCGCTTTAAGAAGCGAAAACGAATCAACAACAAAAACGTTCATACATGATGGGACAACGCATGTGTCAGACGTATATGATGCAGTAATTAACGCATCGTGCTCGTCTAATATGTGAACAAATGACAGATCATTGGCGACAAAGCGAAGCAAGTAATCCGTCATTTTTGCAATCATTTTATAGTATGTAACGGGAGAGTCACAAGAAGCGATCGGAAACGATGATGTTGCCCGTTCAATTCCTTTTAGCAACGTAAGCGATGAACGATGAGGTGGAGATATGCTGTAATGATAAGTTAACACTTCATTCAAAAACGATTGCCACAATGTCCTCTCCTCCTTAGTTCACTCGTTTTAGCTCCCCCATTTGCTCAATGACAGATTGAATGGAACTCCATGAACGCTTTACAAAGTAAATCGGCTTGTGTTGATCTTTTGCTTTTTGTTTAATGACTTTCGCTAAATTATGGTTAATATAATCCGTCATCACAAATACGATATCGACGTGCTCTGGTATTTGACGTTTCACCATATTCACTTTTCGACCATCTAAATGAATAATTTCCTTAAATCCTGAGTTTTTTAATTTATCGGTAATGTTTCCTAAATGATCCGCACCAACAACTAATAACGATGACATATAACTCCCTCCGACTTTTTGTCTTATATTGCACAATTTCATTCTAATTGAGAATGATTATCTATGTCAACATATAATGATAAAAATTCTCACTATTTTTGCTCATTTTTTCATGTTATGTCTTGCCAACGTTTTGTCTACACTAACATCAGCATAAAGAAAGGAGGGAATAATCATGGCAAAAGATGTGCTTTGTGAAGTGCAAAATTGTCAGTTTTGGTCACAAGGTAATCGATGTAGTGCAGACGCAATCTATGTCGTAAGCCATGCCGGTGCAACGGCAACAAGTTCAACAGAAACAGACTGTAAAACGTTCCAACCGAACGAATAACAGCATGGAGCTGACCCAAAAGTCCGCTAAAAAGCGGACTTTTGGGAGTTAGTTTTCATATTTTGTAAAATAAGAGAGGGATTTACCTCTCACTTTTCTATTTCTTAAGCCTCTAAGGATCGTTGTTTGTCCTTAGAGGCTTTTTTGAGGAGATTATGGGCAGCACAAATAAGCCCCCACTCTATGGAAA
>NZ_RXXX01000036.1:0-29721 GCF_011006755.1 Anoxybacillus sp. MB8 | reverse complement strand
GTGGCCGATCACCCTCTCAGGTCGGCTACGCATCGTCGCCTTGGTGAGCCGTTACCTCACCAACTAGCTAATGCGCCGCGGGCCCATCCTGCAGCGACAGCTTGCGCCGTCTTTCAACGAAACGTCATGCGACATTCCGTGTTATCCGGTATTAGCACCGATTTCTCGGTGTTATCCCCGTCTACAGGGCAGGTTGCCCACGTGTTACTCACCCGTCCGCCGCTAACCAAATAGAAGCAAGCTTCTATTTGATCCGCTCGACTTGCATGTATTAGGCACGCCGCCAGCGTTCGTCCTGAGCCAGGATCAAACTCTCCATAGAAAAGTTATCCTTAGCTTTCGTACGCTTTTCGCTTCGTTCAGTTTTCAAGGAACATCAAAGCGGGTGATGGGAATCGAACCCACGACATCAGCTTGGAAGGCTGAGGTTTTACCACTAAACTACACCCGCATTATGAGTAGTGAGATGGTCGGGAAGACAGGATTCGAACCTGCGACCCCATGGTCCCAAACCATGTGCTCTACCAAGCTGAGCTACTTCCCGTCCTCATTATAATATAAACATGGCGCGCCCGAGAGGATTCGAACCCCTAACCTTCTGATCCGTAGTCAGATGCTCTATCCAATTGAGCTACGGGCGCATTTTTAACGACCTTTTCAATATATCATGTTTCATTAATTAAAGTCAAGCTTTTTAGATGCGGCCGAGAGGACTTGAACCTCCACGGGGTCGCCCCCACTAGGCCCTCAACCTAGCGCGTCTGCCATTCCGCCACGACCGCATATCTTAAAAAACCGCCGACTGGTGCGGGTGGAGGGACTTGAACCCCCACGCCAAAGGCGCCAGATCCTAAGTCTGGTGCGTCTGCCAATTCCGCCACACCCGCATACATGGTGAGCCATGGAGGACTCGAACCTCCGACCCTCTGATTAAAAGTCAGATGCTCTACCTACTGAGCTAATGGCTCGTTTCAAAAAGGGTTTTCAAATAATATTTTTGACGTCCCGCTCTCAGTATGGTTAATCAAGTAGTAGCTCGAGCGGTACGCTGTTGCCTTTTCAAAGAAGCTAAATCGATCGTGCTCTACCTACTGAGCTAATGGCTCGTCACATTAATGGCTGGGCTAGCTGGATTCGAACCAGCGCATCACGGAGTCAAAGTCCGTTGCCTTACCGCTTGGCTATAGCCCATTAAACGATGATCACAACTGAATATTTTTTATTAAATGGCGGTCCCGACGGGGATCGAACCCGCGATCTCCTGCGTGACAGGCAGGCATGTTAACCACTACACCACGGGACCAAAAAGAGTGGAGGATGACGGGATCGAACCGCCGACCCCTTGCTTGTAAGGCAAGTGCTCTCCCAGCTGAGCTAATCCTCCGAAATAAAATGGAGTGGACAAAATGAGCACTCCAAAAGATGACCCGTACGGGATTCGAACCCGTGTTACCGCCGTGAAAGGGCGGTGTCTTAACCACTTGACCAACGGGCCATGTTTATTATTTTCGTGGCGGAGAAGGCGGGATTTGAACCCGCGCGCCGTAAAAGAACGACCTAACGGTTTAGCAAACCGTCCCCTTCAGCCACTTGGGTACTTCTCCAATGGCTCCGCAGGTAGGATTCGAACCTACGACCGCTCGGTTAACAGCCGAGTGCTCTACCACTGAGCTACTGCGGAATAACTAAATCATTAGGACTGTTTATATTATATTTACTCTTTTTTGATCTGTCAACTGTCTTTTTTTATTTTGTTTCTTCGTCGAATAACGACGGCTTTTATAATTTAGCATATAGAGATTTGGCTTGTCAACACTCTATTTTTATTTTTTTCAATTTCCCACGACAAAAGCCACATACATATCGATTTGTATGTATTGCTTTTCTTCGCACATACATGTAGCGGCATGATGTACATTCATAATAATACGTTTTCCCTTTCTTCGGCAATACAATAGGTTTACAAAAGCGTGGCGCTTGCACTTTTTTCAATAGTTCCCGAAAGTCACGATCGCGATGACGATATCCTTTTCCTTCAAGATGCAAATGGTAATGGCATAATTCATGTTTGATGACTTGAACAAATTCTTCTTCCCCGTATTGTTCGTAATATTTCCGATTTAGTTCAATATGATGCGTAGAAAGAATGTATCGTCCACCGGTCGTTCTTAAACGATCGTTAAATATCGCTCGATGGCGAAATGGCTTATGAAATACATGTAACGATATGCGCTCAACAAGCGCTTGTAACTCGCGCTCATTCATTTTATTTCCGTCCTTTCACCATTGGGCTCTTTTGCTCATAACATAATAAAAAACAATTTGAAGGTGATCATCATGCCGATGTGGTTAAAAAATCAAATGCGACGTGCATATTATGAGAAAAACCGCGCTCAAATTAAACTTCTCAATCAATGTTGGTTTTTTTATCGGAAAACACACTGCTCATGACAGTGTGTTTTCCGATGTTGGTGGAATCATTGTTAAAGCGATGCGTTCTTTTTGCAAATCGACCGAATCGACCCATACTTTAACAATATCGCCTACTGATACGACATCAAGTGGATGTTTCACATATCGATTGCTTAATTTCGAAATATGAACAAGCCCATCCTGCTTCACACCAATATCTATGAATACGCCGAAATCAACAACGTTTCGTACCGTTCCCTCTAATTCCATACCTTTTTTCAAGTCTTCCATTTTTAACACATGTTTCTTTAAAATCGGTTTTGGCAAATCATCTCGAGGATCGCGCTCTGGACGCTTCAGCGCATCGATAATATCTTGAAGTGTCAGTATTCCGATATTCAGTTCTTGTGCTACTTCTTCGATGCTGATCGCTTCAAGCGCACTTCGCAACTGCTCGCTTCCAATCGCTTCTGTTGAAAAGCCAAGTCGATGCAACAATTGATGCACTTCTTCATATCGCTCGGGATGAATCGGCGTGCGATCTAACGGCTCATCTCCGTCTAAAATACGCAAAAAACCGATACATTGTTCATACGTTTTAGCCCCGAGGCGCGGTATACATTTTAATTGCATGCGATTAGTAAACTTCCCATGCTCTTCGCGATATTTGACTATATTTTCAGCCACAGTCTTCGTTAGACCAGATACATATTGCAATAACGTTGGGGAAGCGGTATTGACGTTTACACCCACTTGGTTCACGACTGTTTCAACAACAAACTGCAACGACTGTTCTAGCTTTTTTTGTGACACATCATGTTGATATTGGCCGACCCCAACAGACTTTGGATCAATTTTTACTAATTCGGCAAGTGGATCTTGCACGCGTCGGGCAATCGAGACAGCGCTTCTCTCTTCGACTTGCAAATGCGGAAACTCTTTGCGTGCTAAATCTGATGCAGAATATACACTCGCCCCCGCTTCATTGACAATCAAATAAAACACGTTTCCTTCCCACTCTGCAATTGTATCAGCGATAAACTGCTCCGTTTCTCGCGATGCCGTTCCGTTGCCGATGGCAATCAACTCCACTCGGTATGTATGAAGTAATTGCTTTAATTTTTCTTTTGATTTTTCCACCTCATTTTTCGGCGGATGTGGGTAAATGACATCAATATGAAGTACCTTTCCGGTTTCATCGACGACAGCTAACTTACATCCTGTACGATACGCTGGATCTACCCCTAAAACAACTTTCCCTTTTAATGGTGGTTGCAACAATAAATTGCGCAAGTTTTCAGCGAAAATGTGAATGGCCCGTTCTTCTGCGTGTTCTGTCAGCTCATTTCGCACATCTCGTTCAATAGATGGGGCAATTAAACGTTTATATGCATCTTCAATCGCTTCAGCTACAATGTCAACCGCCGATGATTGCTCATTTGTTATGACTTTTTTACGAATGTACTCAATCATTCGGCTTCCGTCTACGTCAATGACAATGCGTAAAATTCCTTCTTTTTCACCCCGATTCATCGCTAAAACACGATGAGCAGGTGCTTTGGCGATCGGTTCCTGATGATCGTAATACATTTCAAATACACGTTTTTCGTCTTTTTCTATCTCTTTTCCAACAGAAACAATTGTGCCTGTTTGCCACGTTTGCTGACGAATCCATTGACGAAGCGCAGCGTCATCCGACACTTTTTCAGCAATAATATCTTTTGCACCTTGAATCACTTCTTCGATCGTATGTACTTCTTTTTGTGAATCAATAAACAGTTGTGCGCGTTCTATAATGGGTTCGCTCGGGAAGGTCAACAACCATTTCGCAAAAGGTTCGAGCCCTTTTTCTTTGGCAATTGTTGCCTTTGTTCGGCGTTTTTGTTTATATGGACGATATAAATCTTCCACTTCTTGTAATTTCATTGCTCTCGTAATCGCTTCTTTCAGTTCGTCCGTTAATTTCCCTTGCTCATCGATTAAACGAATGACTTCTTCTTTTCGTTTCGCTAAGTTTTGTAAGTAATGCCATTCATCTAAAATCGTGCGAATTTGCACTTCATCGAGCGCGCCGGTCATTTCTTTTCGGTACCGTGCAATAAACGGAATCGTATTTCCTTCCTCATGAAGTTGAATGACATGCTGAACATGCACGAATGGAATGTTTAATCTCTCAGCTAGCTGTTTTAGTAGCTCCAAACAAAATTCCTCCTCTAAACAAAAATAGCTACACAATGTAGCTATTTTTCGACATATTAAAAATCAATAAGACCGAGACTAATTTGCAACGCTTCATCTACTTTATCCATCATCTCGTCATCTAGATGGGTAATCTTATCTGTCAGACGTTGTTTATCAATCGTCCGAATTTGTTCAAGCAAAATGACAGAGTCCCGTTCAAATCCGTAGCGCTTTGCGTCGATTTCAACATGTGTAGGCAACTTCGCTTTTTGGATTTGCGCAGTAATGGCAGCAACAATGACGGTTGGACTGAAACGGTTCCCAATGTCATTTTGAATAACAAGCACAGGGCGCACGCCCCCTTGCTCTGATCCAACTACTGGAGAAAGATCGGCAAAATACACGTCACCACGTTTGACAATCAAAAGATTACCCCCCGCTAACTAAGCGTTCAACGGTGTGGTCAGCTTCATATTCCGCAAGAAAAGCTTCCGACGCAAGCGACAAATTAATTTTCGCCATCTCCATATACCCACGTCTCATCGCTTCTCGAATTTGACGTTTTTTCCGCTCACGAATGTACATCTTCATCGCTTGATAAATAAGTTCATTTCGGTTGCCATTTTCTTGCTTCACAATGCCATCTAATTCGCTCACTAACGCCTGCGGTAACCGAATAACAATTTCTGTTGTTGCGCTGGATTCAGACACAAACACACACCTCCACCTAAACTACAACCACATAGTCGCTCCCAATTTACATCATACCATTTCATCTTCATGATGCAAAGTCATTTCCAGCATCATTCGTCCATTTTTTGTAGAAATTTTTCGAAAACGATCGTTCTCGTTGCACCCATCTACTATAATACCGCATTTCTCACTTCAATTATACTCTTGTTTTTCAAAAAAATACGGGGGACACGATAACTAATTGTACAAGGAATTTCATAATTAATTGTATTTACATGCGCTGCAACATCATCAATGGAAATACGATCTCCTTGTTGTTCACCAATAAGCGTTACTTTTGTACCAATTGGAAGTTCGTAAGGTAAACGAATCATCATTTGATCCATACAAATCCTCCCAACAATCGGAGCTCGTTTTCCATCAACAAGGACAGAAAAGTGCTGCATGCGACGCAACCAACCGTCTGCATAGCCAATCGGAACCGTACCAATCCATTCATCCGCCTCTGCAGCATATGTCGCCCCGTAACTGATTTTTTCTCCTGCCTTCACCTTTTTTACGTGCGTTAAACGGCTATGGAGCGAGAACGCTTCTTTTAATGGATACGGCAAGAATGGTTTCATCTCTTGTGACGGTGTCAATCCATACATAGAAATACCGAAACGAACTGCATTAAATACACGATCAGGATAGCGTAATGCCGCTGCGCTATTGGCACAATGGATGAGCGGTGGCTTAATTGGCAACCACTCTAGCATGTGTAGAAACGTATCATATTGAAACGAAAAATAGTCTATATTTTGTTCATCTGCTGTCGCAAAATGTGTGTATACCCCTTCAAACACGAAACATGGATGCTGTTCGATGGTGTGTACCATTTGTTCCACTTCTTCTTTTGTTTTCGCTCCTAACCGTCCCATCCCCGTATCTAGCTTCATATGAACGTTCAACGGTTGTTCATATGGCGCATACATCACCGCTTGCTCTAACCAATCCACTCGAAAAATGGTTAAAGCAATATTTTGGCTAGCCGCTAATGGCGCATATGAAGGGTTTGTTGCCCCAAGTACGATAATCGGGACGGCTAAAGGGATCCCTTTTTTTCTTAGTGCGAGCGCTTCGTCTAAAAAGGCTACGGCTAAACGTGTTGCACCTGCTTCAAGCGCTGTTTTCGCTACTTGAATATCTCCATGTCCATAAGCGTTTGCTTTGACAACAGCAATGACATCGACTTGAGTGCCGACGTGTTGTTTCATTGATTGCACATTATAAAAAATTGCATCTAAATCAATTTCTGCCCATGTATCGCGATAAAATGCTCGATCCATCCTTCAAAGCCCCTTCAACAATATATTCAAGTTTGATTATTTCTTTTGTCCTTGCATCATGTCAACAAAAAAATAAAGACCCGCCACGCGAGTCTTACTTCATCACCTTGCCTTGCACCGAACGTGCAATCGCAACCATCTCATCTTCCGTTAAATCTTGTGAAGCAAGAATAAAATCAACACCTTTATACGTCCACGTCAATGTGCCGTTTGCCAGCGCTCCAACGGCAAATCCTAAATCAACAGGCTCACCCTTAACCGTTGTCGATACGTTTGCCGTCGGCACAGCATGGGCTTTTTCTTGTACAAGCGTAAACGATTTTTCCCCAGAAAATGTCATAACAATTCGTTTCCCGTTTGCTGTTGTAAATTCTTTTTCTTCGACAAGTTTCACACCGTCGAGTTCATATGTCGGATACATAACTGGCACTGCTTGTTGATTAGCTTCTTTTGTCACTTCTTGTTCATTTTCCAACTTCGCTCTCGTCATATTTTTACTTACATCAAAAGCGTTATCGTCAAACGCAGCATTCCATTCTACTTTTGAAAATTCCACAGTCAACATCGGTTGTGAGTCAATGTCCATGACGGTCACTTTCACTGGCGTTAAATCTTTTTTATTTAATGTGATCTCTTGCTTTGGTAGCATTTTCTTGTTTTCATAATTTGTTTTTGTCTGGAATACGTAATGGTTTTTTGTTGCTTTAAAATCTGCTTTCGAGTCGGCTAAAATGTCTTTTACGAGCGATTCATACAAATACACTTGACTTGCGTTTTGCGGCCAGTCGCTTTGAAAACGAAAACTTTTATTTAGTGCAGGCGTCAATACAAATACTCCTTCGTCGTTACGCAAAATCATTTGATGTTGATCACGCTGGGCATTTTTCAAGTTCACACGATAGTAATTTGGGGACTTATGCCAAATTTCGATTTCATACACTTGTGGCTCCGTCCCTGTCTGAAGCGTCATTTTTGCTTCGGCTTTGTACCCAGACATCGTTTGTACTTTCTCATCGAGCGCTTTTAACACATCTTGTTGCGACTTTTCTCCGCAAGCGGCCAGACTGCCTACAACGAAAAGAAGTAGGCACCAAAAAAGCCATGTTCGTCTCATTTTTTCAACCCCTTTACCTCATTTGGACTTCCTTCATAAGCCATCATATGAGGTCAAACGGGAGAATATGCAGACTAGCTTGACAAGCGTTCAATAATTACTTGGGCCACCGCATAATGTTCGCTATGTGAAATGGAAACATGTACACGTTCATCTGGAGAAGAAGAAACAATATACGGTTTGCCATTTTCGTCATTTTTTATTTCAATATCATGAAAAGAAACATGGGCACCAATCCCCGTCCCTAACGCTTTCGCGTACGCCTCTTTTGCGGCAAATCGACCCGCAACAAACTCAATTTGTCGTTTTGGAGAGCGCTCATAAAGGAGAGCGCACTCATTGTCTGTTAAAATACGTTCAATGAATTTCGGCTGTCGGTTTATTAGCTCTGCAATGCGATTTAATTCGACAATATCAATGCCAATACCGATAATCATCCATATCCCTCCAATAAAGAAAAAGAAGCTATCCGTTCAGACAGCTTCTATCGCTTTGTGCGCGTTTTCGATCCACGACCGCGCGTCTCGTTCCGACGTTGGCGCGTTTGTACTTGCCGCTTCTTCTCTTTTTTCATAATTGGCGGTTCTTCTGTCAACTGCACCGGCGTCATATCCGGTTCTTTTGTTAACATTTTAATACACGCGGCAACAAGCGAAACAGAGTCGTGTTCTTCCAACAATTCTTCTGCGGCGCGTTTATAAAACGATAAATTGTTGTTTTGAATCGTCTCAAGCAATTTTTCAATTGCTGCTCGTTGTTGGCCTTCAAGCGCCTCATCTAACGTTGGTGGTTTCATACGTTCCATTTTTCGTTTCGTCGTTTTTTCAATGTGGTGCAACTGTCCGATTTCACGTGGAGTAACAAGCGTAATCGCCATTCCTGTCTTACCAGCACGCCCTGTCCGACCGATGCGGTGAACATAACTTTCTGGGTCTTGTGGAATATCGAAATTGTACACGTGTGTGACACCAGAAATATCTAAACCGCGTGCAGCTACGTCTGTCGCCACTAAAATATCAATAGAACCTTCCTTAAACTTACGCAATACAGATAAACGCTTTGCTTGGCTTAAATCACCATGAATCCCCTCTGCCGTATAGCCACGCAAATTGAGCGCTTCTGCTAGCTCATCGACACGACGTTTCGTTCTTCCAAAAACAATCGCTAATTCAGGAGATTGAATATCTAATAAGCGCGTTAACGTATCAAACTTTTTCTTTTCTTGAATTTCAATGTAATATTGTTCAATGTTCGGAACGGTCATTTCTTTCGCCTTTACGCGAACGAGTTCTGGATTGTTCATAAATCGTTCAGCGATACGGCGAATCGGTTCAGGCATCGTTGCTGAGAAAAGAAGTGTTTGACGCTCTGTTGGCACATGGCTTAAAATTGCCTCAATGTCTTCAACAAAGCCCATGTTCAACATTTCATCCGCCTCATCTAATACGACCGTATGAACATTTTGTAGGCGGAGCGTGCGACGTTGAATGTGATCAAGCACGCGTCCCGGTGTACCGACAATAATGTGTGGATGTTTTTTTAATGCACGAATTTGACGTTCAATATCTTGTCCGCCATAGATTGGCAAAACACGTACACGCTTCGTTGAACCAATTTTATATAACTCTTCAGATACTTGAATGGCTAGTTCTCGCGTCGGCGCAACAACGATCGCTTGCACCGCATCGTTGTTCATATCGATTTTTTCAATAAGCGGGATACCGAACGCTGCCGTTTTTCCTGTTCCTGTTTGCGCTTGACCAATGACATCGCGATTTTGCAAACTAAGCGGAATCGTTGCCGCTTGAATTGGTGTTGCCTCTTCGAATCCCATTTTACTAACTGCTTTCATCAACTCTGGACTCAATCCAAATTCTTTAAATTTAACCAATGTTTTCATACTCCTTCTTCAAATAACTTACGAAAAAAGGCATTCCCGTATAGACGGAAGTGCCTTGTTGAAATTCATTCCGTAAACAGCTCTCGTTCATCATACCATTTTATGCATATGTTTTCAACAAATTGAACGCTTCTTTTTATTTATTTAACAAAGAAATGATTTCCTCTAGTCTCATCCCCCGAGATGCCTTTAGTAAAATGATGTCGCCTGCTTCTGCGATTTTTTGTAAATCTGTTGCTAACTCCACCTTATCGTGATAAGAACGAACATGCCCTTTGCTAAATCGCTTGCTCGCTTGCTCAGCAATTGCCTTTGCACGCTCACCGTATGTCAATACATAATCTATTTTTTGCGGATCGATCATCTCGCCAATTTGTTCATGAAAAGTAATTTCTTGTTCACCTAATTCAAGCATGTCGCCAACAATGGCTATTTTTTTACGATATCCAGTCAATTGTCCAAGCAATTCAAGCGCAGCGCGCATCGATGTCGGACTGGCGTTATATGCATCGTTAATAATTGTTACCCCGTCAGGACGCTTTATGACTTCTGTACGCATTTTTGTTACAGATAAACGTAAAAAACCTTCTTTCATATGAGCCACATCAACAGAAGCGAAACGTGCAACCGCAATAGCAGCAAGAGCATTCATCACATGGTGCCGACCGAGAAGCGGCATATGAAACGTTTCGTCTGACCAACGATTTACCGTAAACGCTGTTCCATCCGCTTGAACACGAATGTCTAGCGGATAATAATCGTTTGTTGGTTCCATCCCAAACGTTTGAATATGTGAAAGGGAAGATCGTTGCACGCGCGCTTGCAACAGTGGTTCGTCTCCGTGATAAATAAACAATCCATCACGTTGTAATCCTTTCACGATTTCAAACTTCGCTGTTGCAATCCCTTCGCGTGAACCGAGCTCTTGTAAATGCGATTCACCAATATTTGTAATGATCGCAACATCTGGTTCGGCAAGGGTAGAGAGCAACTCAATTTCTCCAAAACCGCTCATCCCCATTTCAACGACCGCATACTCTGTTTCTTCTTTTAAACGAAGCAATGTCAGAGGTACACCAATATGGTTGTTTAAGTTACCTTCTGTCTTTTGCACACGATACACTGTCCCAAGCAGTGATGCAATCATATCTTTCGTTGTCGTTTTTCCGTTGCTTCCAGTCACCCCGATGATACGTGTACGAAGTTGTTTTCGATACGCATGAGCCAGCTGTTGTAGTGCAACGAGTGAATCTTCAACAAAAATGAGCGGCACATCTGTCGGGGCGTTCGGCTCATGTTTGCTCCATAGCGCAGCGACTGCTCCTTTGTCAAACGCCTCCTTCACAAACTGATGGCCGTTGAACGTGGCTCCTTTTAGCGGAACATATAAATTTCCTCGCTCAATTGTGCGCGTATCTGTTGACACACCATGAATCATAACAGAAGCATATCGCTCATCAATCATACTTCCCGGAATCATCATTTGAACATCAGCTAGTGAACGTGTAAGCATATGATCACCTTAAAATACGTACGTAATGTTTTGTTTTTCTTCATATCGTTCGATCGCCAGTTGAATGAGACGTTCAATTAACTCTTCATACGATACACCTGTATGCTTCCATAGAAGCGGGAACATGCTAAATGGGGTAAAGCCAGGCATCGTGTTGACTTCGTTAATATACGCCTCTCCATTTGCTGTCAAGAAAAAGTCAGCACGGACTAATCCAACTAAATCGAGCACCTTAAAAGCGGTAAGTGCCATTTGTTTTATCGTTTCATATTCTTGATCCGTAATGTTTGCTGGGATGACTAACTCTGTATTTCCATCAACATATTTTGCTTCGTAATCATAAAATTCTTTTTTCGGCACAATTTCCCCAACAACCGAACAAATCGGCTCGTCGTTTCCGATCACGCCAATTTCCACTTCCCGACCAATAATCGCTTCCTCCACGATGACTTTTCGATCGTAACGAAACGCCTCTTGAAAAGCTATTTGCAATTGTTCACGGTTTTTACATTTACTTATTCCTACACTTGAACCTGCGTTAGCTGGCTTCACAAAACATGGATAACCAAGCTCACGTTCTACCGTTTCATATACGATTTCTTTATGCTTTTCCCACTCTTTTTTTAAGAAAAAAACATAACGCGCTTGTTTTAGCCCCGCTTGCGCAAACAATTGTTTCATCACAACTTTATCCATACCAACGGCCGATGCTAGCACACCGTTTCCGACATATGGTACGTTTAATAATTCTAACATTCCTTGTACCGTTCCGTCTTCTCCATTCGGTCCGTGTAAAAGAGGGAAAATAACATCAATGCCGTTTGCAATAGACGCGAGCGCTGGTAAACCTTGTTGAAAAGCGAGCTGGTTGACATCTTTCACTTCCCCTTCAATCGCCTCCCCACGCAACCATTCCCCATCTGTCGTAATGTAAATCGGAACAACTGTAAACTTTTCTTTATTTACCGCATTAATGACAGAGCGTGCCGTTTGTAACGATACTTTATGTTCAGGCGATTTGCCGCCGTATAATACGCCTAATGTGATTTTCATGTTCGTTCCTCCTCAACTGTTCATTCACTTCATTTATTGTAGCACAACTACTTTTTTATTTATATGGCGAAACGAGCCTAGATGGTGACAATGCATATCATTTCCCAACTTGGAAACGATAAAAAATACAAAGAGATAAAAGGTGTGTGCTTATGAATACAGTACAAATGTTATTCATCTTAATGTTATCAATTGGACTGATGAATCACGTTATCATCATTCCTGTGTTGCTTGAAATTGCCGGACGTGATGCATGGATTTCAACCATCATCGGACTTATATTGCTCGTCATATTTCTCCCTGTTATTTATTTCCCTATAAAACAATCGCAACAAACACATATCTTTCAATGGCTAAAAGAAAATATAGGGGCACCAATTGCTTATTTTATCGCTTCTGTCACATGTTTATATTTACTTATCATTAGCATTGTGACATTAAAAGATACGACAACGTTTACAACGACATCGTATTTAACAGGAACGCCAAACTGGGCGATCATCATTACTCTTTGTATTATTTGTTTTTATAACGCGTCAATCGGTTTGCCATCGATCGCTAAAACATCTGGCATTCTTTTACCTTTCGTCGTACTGTTCGGCATATTTGTCGCTTTAGCAACGACCCCTCATAAAAATTATGAGCTGTTAAAGCCGATGCTTGAGAACGGATGGGAACCGGTGTGGAAAGGAGTGATGTATGTCGCTGCTGGCTATGGAGAAATTGTTCTTTTACTATTTATGCAACAACAAATGAAAACGAACATTTCTTTTATGAAACTCGTTTTGTTTGGAGTTGTAGCTGCCAGCTTATCACTTGGACCGACAATCGGGGCTATCACGGAATTTGGACCGGCAGAAGCGAGCCATTTACGTTATCCGGCTTTTGAACAATGGCGAATGGTGAACTTAGGAACGTATTTAGAGCATTTTGATTTTTTATCGGTCTATCAATGGCTAGCGGGGGCGTTTATTCGTATTTCACTTGCGACAGCGCTCATTCCCGAGCTATTTGATATTACAAATAAAACATCACGACGATGGATTTTACTATTCGTATACACCGTTATTTTCTTTGCGGCGATGACGCCGATGAGCGATGATACGTTTTTTCATACGTTAAAAAAATGGCTGTTACCGATTTCGTTTTTCTTCATTTGTTTTCTTGCGACGTTATTGTTCGTCCTAGCATTAGCAATACGTATAAAAGAAAGGAGAGCATCCGCATGACCGCCGAAATCATCGTCGATGAACGAACGTTAAAAGAACATTTTGCACAATGTAAAGACGTCGTATTAATGCCCGCCACGATTTATTCAGAGGAACGAAAGCCGCTATCGCTTATTTTCATTTATTGTGAAGAATTATGTGACACAAAGTTACTGAAACAATTTGTTTTCCCAACCATTACGCGTATGGGACAACAATATCCGCTATATTCAGTCACAGACATTGAAAAATATAAACAAATGCCGCTTCATTTAATCGGCAAATCTGTTTCTGCCCAACAGCTCGATTTTATCGTTTTTAACGGAGATTTAGTCATTTATTTCGTGGAAGCGGGTGCAATGTATTCTATTTCTCTTGCCAATCCACCAAACCGAAACCCAGAAGAACCAAATACAGAAGTGTCGATTCGTGGACCGAAGGACGGTTTTATTGAAGAAGTGGCGAAAAACGTGGCGCTCGTACGAAAACGGTTAAAAACGAGCAGCTTACACGTTGAACAAGTATTAATCGGGAAACGAAGCCGAACGAAAGTCGATATTTTATATATTCAAGATATTATTAATCAAGAAACAGTAGTCGAATTAAAGCGACGCTTAAGTACCATTAACATTGACGCCTTAACCGGAACAAACCAATTAGAGGAATTGTTAAGCGAAAAATATGTTTCTTTATTTCCTGTTTTCGCTTACTCTGGTCGTCCTGATTTTGTTGTCAATGCGCTATTGAACGGACGATTTGCTGTCTTTATCGACGGATCACCGACCGCATTAATCGGCCCGACCAATTTAACATTTTTGTTAAATACATCGGAAGACAATAGCACATCATTTGTGTTCGTTACGTTTCAGCGAATCATTCGGCTCATTGGCGTCAGCGTCGCCGTTTTTTTACCGGGCCTTTGGGTCGCAATTATTACGTATCACCAAGACCAACTACCGTTTACGTTGTTGGCAACGATCGTTCTTTCACGACAAGGCGTACCGCTCCCTGCTCCACTCGAAGCATTTATTATGATTAGCTTATTTGAAATTTTTAAAGAAGCAGGGATGCGGCTCCCGATTGCGATTGGACAAACGTTATCGGTCGTTGGCGGATTAATTATTGGGCAAGCAGCAATAAACGCAGGGCTTGCCGCACCCGGTACTCTCGTCGTCATTGCAACATCTGTCATCGCCACATTTACACTTGTTAATCAATCGCTTGCTGGGACAGTGTCCATGTTACGTTTTATCGTCCTTGCCGCTTCAGCGATGCTTGGACTTTTCGGTTTTATTACATCCATGTTCTTTCTTCTCGTTTATACGGCAAATTTAACATCGTTTGGCGTTCCGTATTTAGCACCGCTTTCCCCAACGACAGGAGATATATGGAAAGTAGTGATTACGAGCGGATGGAAAAAATTTAAAATGCGTCCAAAAATGTTAAAGACGAGTGATAATACACCAGGTGACGAAGCATGACAAGGCTAATCATTTGTTGTTTTTGTTTATTTTTAGCGGGGTGTTGGGGGATGAAAGAAATTGATCATCTTGCGTATATTCATGCGATCGGTGTGGACTATAAAGACGGGCAGGTCGTCGCTTATGCTCAACTTATTAGTTTTACAGGACTTGCGAAAGTCGAAGCGGGCGGTGGAAGACAAAAATCAACGGTTACGATCGGAAAAGCAACAGGAGAGACGTTTAACGTGGCAACCGATCGGTTGTATCAAGCGATTCAACAAGGTGTATCATGGGGACATGTCAAAGGAATCGTCTTTACAGAACGGGCGCTCAAAAAAGGACTTGTCCGCGATGTGATCGATGTGCTTGATCGTTACAATGAAATTCGTCATACGATTTGGGCATTCGCCACGAAACAACCGATCGAACTCATTTTTGAAACAACACCGTTTTTAGACTATTCACCATATTTTTCGTTGCTCGCTAATCCGACAGATATTTACGAACAAAGTTCATTTATTCAACCAAAACGGCTCAATCAACTCGTTGCCGCTTCAAACGAAAAAGCGGCTCTTTTCCCTCTCCCTTCCCTTACAGTTGAGGAGAAAAGTTGGACGGAAAATAAAAAAAAGAAACCGATGTTAAAAATGAACGGTGTCTGTTTTTTACATCGCTACAACAAACAAGCATGTGTCCCACGCCATAAACTCGATGGTTTACGATGGGTGACGAAAGGCACGGGGCGAACACCGATTTACATTCAGCCAAATGGTAAAATGATCGGTACGCTCGTTGTACGTGAACCAAAGGCAAGCATATCGTACAAAATAAAAAATGGTCGCCCTTTGTTTACCGTTCATGTGCAAGCTACGGGAAGCATTATTGAACTGCGCGAGCACATGTCTGAGAAACAAATTATTGAATACGCCTCAAAAACGGTCGAAAAAGAGATAAAAAGCTTATTCGAGCTCGGTGTAAAAAAACAGATTGATACTTTGCAACTATCGAACGCCTTGTATCGTCAAAATGTGAAGATCTGGAAGAAATATACAACAAACGGATTAGTTCCACTGACAAAGGATACGCTAGGGCAAATCAACGTGAAGTTAAGCATTGACACATACGGAAAATCGAAGAAATAAAAGCGATGAGCCAGCCTCATCGCTTTTTTATCGCATATATATTCGCTTCGATCCACTCGCTAAGCACATCTTGTGCCGTTTTTTCACGTTCGAGTGAATAGCGCTCGATACGCTTTTCTAATTCGTTCATTTCCTCCTCATTCATTAATACACGCATCAATTGTTGGTCATACGGTTCATTGTCATGAAGAAGATAAATAAGTCCTTTTTTTCTTAAATAGTGCAAATTCATTTGTTCTTGACCTGGCAAATATGAAAGTGTGAAAGCAGGTAGCTTTTTCGCTAGCACTTCGCTCATTGTTACACCGCCTGGTTTTGTCACAACTGCATCGACTTCATCGTACAATTCATTCATTTTCGCTGGGTCGGAAATGTACCGATATGGACGAATGCGCGGATTGTTCCAACTTTTTAATTCATGATATAACGCTTCATTTTTGCCACATAGTACGTCATAGGTCAGTTGTGTATGGGTAGCATTCATTAAAAACTGTTTCATTTTCCCTAACCCTTGGTTGCCACCTGCTACTAAAATCCGTTTACTTGTTCGCCGTTTCATCTTTTCCGCAGGTACGATACGTTCATGAATAGGAATACCTGTGACAATAACGCGATGATGTTCGATGCGAAATGTGGTGCATATGGACTTTTTTGCTTCTTTATGGGGAACGAAGTGATAATCAATCGCTGTTTTTCCCCAAATACCACTTAAAAAGAAGTCGGTATATACGTTAACGACAGGAACGGTGACGATCCCTTTTTGTTTCAACCTTTGCAAAACGTGAGAAGGAAATGAATGCGTGCACACAACGAGATCGGGCTTTTTTTCTTGAAGGAGACGTTTCATCTTTTTTTCAAAATAAAGTAACCATGGCTCCATCGTCGGTTGTTCAAACTTTTTCATCCATCGTCGATACATCCATTCATACGAATGTGGTGATAGTGAAATCCAGCGGAGGTAAAAATCAGCTACTCTCTTTTCCATTTGTTCATTGCAATAACTAAGAAAATCAAGTTTTTCGCAAGAGACGTTGGGAAAACGATGGTATAATGAATAGATGAGTGCATCGGCCACTTGATGATGACCAGATGGCATTTGAAACAAAGGTAGTACGAGAATGTTCATCATTATGCGAACTCCCTTTTATTTTTGTTTTCTACTTTTTACATATAAAGCAACAAAAAATAAACTAAAAAATAATACCGTGAGCCATGGTAATACATGAAGCGGAATATGAATACGCTCCCCAAGAAACTTGCCTACAAATATAAATAAACAAACCCAGAACGCCGCTCCGAGAAACGACAAAAAGAGAAATGGAAAAAACGGAAAACGAACAACTCCAGCCATATACGGAGATAATTGACGAATACCGGGAACAAAATAGCCAAAAGGAATAACCAACAAAGCACGTTTTCGAAAGTGACGATACACATAACGATAACGACGACGATGGAATCCAATAAAATGTCCGTATTTGAACAATAGTGGTGAACCGAATGTATAGCCAGCAATATAGGCGACAACCATGCCAACAGTTGCGCCAGAAATCGCGAAAAATAAACTTTTTAATAAATGTAATTGGTCGTGTGAAATAAAAATGCCAATGAAAAACAGAAGCGACTCTTCCGGCGCAGGAATACCAACAATGCCGAAAAATAAAGAAAGAAATAACACAATATAACCGTGAGATTGAATATATGTTAACACGCTGTTCGCTTCCACTTTCCCATTCCCCTTTACTCCTCATTGAGGTTTACCCATTTTACATTCACATGTTGAAATAGTCGTTCTAGCGCTTGTAGCATATTTGCGGGCGCATGTTCATCAGCTCCAAATGTTGAACCACTATCATGCAACACGATGATCGCTCCATCTTCTATACTGTTCCTTAATCGTTCATAAAGGCGATCTACACCTAATGTAGCATTCCAATCACCAAGAATATATGTCCACATCACGATTTTATACTTTTTTTGCATGAACAACGTCCATATGTTTATATGTCCCCATGGCGGACGGTAGTATACGGGGCGAACGCCTGTGATTTGCTCAATGATACGCGCCGATCGATGAAGCTCCCATTCCGTTGCAAATGGAGGCAGAAACCAGTTGCTCGTATGATAATAATGGTGTAAACCGATCGTATGTCCCTCTTCTTTCATTCTTTTAATAAGATGTGGATATTTTTTTGCTTTCCATCCAACAACAAAAAACGTTGCTTTTACGTCGTATTTTTTTAATATATCGAGCAATTGGGCTGTATACGTCGGATCTGGTCCATCATCAAATGTTAATGCGACACCGTCTTTCACTCTTTTTTGTACACGAAATGACGAAAGACGAATCAGCCACGTTGGACATACGCTATAAATAAAAAATAGTGCAATAAGCCATATGTATGTCACATGTTAAACCCCTTTCTTGATTATACAAAAAGAAGCATGAAGTACGAAACAAAGAACGCTGCTTGTAAAACAAATTCATTTTTTTCATCGTTAACATTCGCATATCGTTTTCTCGTTCGACACGCATTTTGTCGATTTCCGGGGAAATTTCCCGAAAAAAGGGCGATGTTGAAACACATCGCCCTCATTGTACCATATGTCTTCTAAACTACACAGGGTAAACCCCATGTTTTCGTTCAGAAAATACAACATATTTCGACATATATGCATCTAATCGCCGAATAAGCTCGGAACGCAACTCATTTGGCGCGATAATCCCATCGACAACCATTTCGGAAGCGAGGCGATAAATATCGATGTCTTTTCGATATTCTTCACGTTTTTGTTCAATAAATGCAGCGCGTTCTTCTTCTGACAGTTCAGCAATTTTATTCGCATACACCGCATTCACCGCCGCTTCTGGTCCCATAACTGCAATTTGTGCATGCGGGAAAGCTAAGCAACAATCCGGCTCAAACGCTGGACCTGCCATGGCATATAATCCTGCCCCGTACGCTTTCCGTACAATGATTGAAATTTTTGGAACAGTCGCTTCTGACATGGCGGAAATCATTTTCGCACCGTGGCGAATAATACCTGCACGTTCGACTTTCGTCCCGATCATAAAGCCAGGGATATCCGCTAAAAAGATAAGTGGAATATGGAATGCATCACAAAGTGTAATAAATTTCGCTGCTTTATCTGCGGAATCGTGAAACAACACGCCGCCTTTCATGCGCGGTTGATTGGCAATAATCCCAATCGGTTGCCCGTTAATGCGCGCAAGTCCTGTAATTAACTCAGGCGCAAATAGTTTTTTTATTTCACAAAACGAGTCTTCATCAATGACGCGATCAATTAAATCATACATATTAAACGGTGCATTTTGATTTTGCGGAATAATTTCTTCTATCGTTTTATTAAATGGTTTTGGCTCTTTCGGCTCGGCCACTGGCGGTTTTTCACTGAAATTCGGTGGAAAGTACGATAAATATTTACGTGCAAACGCAATTGCCTCTTCTTCCGTTTTCACAAGCACGTCACCGCAACCTGAAACCGAGCAATGCATGCGCGCACCGCCCATCTCTTCAAGTGTCACTTTCTCACCAATCACCATTTCAGCCATGCGCGGAGAACCAAGATACATCGAAGCGTTTCCTTCGACCATAATAACGATATCACAAAAAGCCGGAATATATGCGCCACCCGCTGCTGACGGTCCGAACAACAAACAAATTTGCGGCACTTTTCCAGACAGTTTCACTTGATTATAAAAAATGCGTCCCGCCCCACGACGCCCTGGAAACATTTCAATTTGATCAGTGATGCGGGCACCTGCCGAATCCACCAGGTATAAAATCGGGCAACGTAATTTATCTGCTGTTTCTTGAATACGAATAATTTTTTCTACCGTTCTTGCTCCCCATGAACCTGCTTTGACGGTCGAGTCATTTGCCATGACGCATACCGTTTGTCCGTTAATTTTCCCGACCCCTGTCACGACACCATCTGCCGGCAGTCCGTCCGCTAAACAGTTGGCAAAAAAGGCATCTTCAAACTGCAAACCATCATCAAATAACAGTTTCAAGCGATCGCGCACAAACAATTTTCCTTGCTTAGCATTTTTTTCATGGTATTTGCGCGCTCCCCCTTGTTCAATTTGTTTTCGTTTTTGTTGTAGTTGTTCAACGAGCGATAATTGTTCATTTGAAATCATGTCCCTTACTCCCCTTTGTACACCGGTTTTCGTTTTTCTTTGAACGCTTGTAATCCTTCGAGCCGGTCGTTTGTATGAATTGTTCGTTCATATGCCATTTGTTCAATCACAAGCCCTGTCTGTATATCGACTTGCATTCCATGATTAATCGCTGCTTTTGCTTGTGCAACGGCAATCGGAGCGTTATTGGCGATCGTAGTGGCTATCACAAACGCTTCATCTAACAATTGTTCAGTAGAAACGACGCGCTCGACTAAACCAATTCGCGCCGCTTCCTGAGCAGAAATGCGTTTTGCGGTATAAATCATCTCCTTCGCCCGACCGATGCCGATCAGTCGCGGGAGGCGTTGCGTTCCTCCTGCGCCCGGAATGATGCCAAGCGATGTTTCTGTCAGTCCCATTGTGGCATGTTCAGCAGCTATGCGAATGTCACATGCGAGCGCCAATTCAAGCCCGCCACCGAATGCTCCTCCGTTTAATGCACAAATGACGGGCTGAGGCAGTTGTTCAAATCCGTTAATCGTTTCGCGAATGAGCGCGACTGTTTGACGTACTTGCGTTTCGTCCATTTTTGCCCGCTCTTTTAAATCGGCTCCAGCACAAAATGTTTTTTGTCCTGCTCCTGTGACGATGACTGCACGCACATTTCGATTTAACTTGAGCTCCGCTTGAATGCGCTGCAATTCGTTTAACATTTTTAGCGAAAGGGCGTTTGCGGCATCTGGTCGATTTAGCGTAACAACCGCCACACCCGCATCAATTGTGGAATAAAGGACGGCTTCCATCATCATGCATTCCCCCTTACAACGTGTGAATGGTGGCTCGTGAGCGGACGGCCAATTTTTTCTTCAATCCATTGCGCAGCTTCTGTTAAAGATTCGAGGTGAACACCGCAGTCGATACCTATTTGAGTAAGCATATACACTAAATCGTCTGTCGGTAAATTGCCAGACGCCCCCGGAGCATATGGGCAGCCACCTAGCCCTCCAAGCGAGCTATCAAAAATCGTCATCCCCATTTGTAAGGAAGCAAACACATTCGCAAGCGCCATGCCACGCGTATTATGAAAATGAAGCGCCATCTTCTCAGCTGGAAATCGTTTCAATAACTGTTCTAACGTTCGTTGGACTTGGATCGGGTTAGCGACACCAATCGTATCACCAAGTGACAGCTCATCAATGCCGAGCTCAAATAGCCGGTCAGAAATAGCAATAACGCGCTCAATGCTCACTTCCCCTTCATATGGACAGCCGAAAACCGTTGATACGTAGCCACGTACCGTTTTGTTTGCTCGCTTCGCTTCATCAATGACTTCCTTCAGTACGGGATACGTTTCTTCAATAGATTTATTAATATTTTTTCGGTTGTGCGTTTCGCTTGCTGACATAAATACCGCAATCTCATCCATATTGGCTGCTAAAGCACCTTCTAATCCTTTTTTATTAGGAACAAGCGCAGCGTATGTCACACCTTCTACGCGCTCAATGCTGGAAGCAACTTCGTACGCATCCGCAAGCTGTGGAATCCATTTTGGATGGACAAACGATGTCACTTCAATATACGACAATCCTGTTTTTGATAGTTGATTAATCCATGCAATTTTATCTTCCGTTTGAATAAATACCGGTTCATTTTGTAATCCATCACGTGGACCGACTTCTTTCACCTTCACGCGCATACGCGTCCCCCTATTCGATTTCAAGTAATACGTCCCCTTCGTTTACGAAATCTCCTTCCTGCACGCGGACCGCTTTAACAACTCCCCCCGCTTCCGTAGCAATGGGAATTTCCATTTTCATCGATTCTAAAATGACAACATCTTGTCCTTCTTCCACAACATCACCTACTTGAACGACAATCTTCCATACGTTTCCTGCCATCAATGCAACTACTTCATGCATGTGTTTTACCTCCCTTTTTGCTCATGTACATATTCACAAAGTTTGTTGTCGTATGCCCTTGTTGAAATGCTTCATGCGTCAATACATCGATTAACATCGGAATGTTCGTTTTAATTCCTTCGACTTTGTATTCATGTAAAGCCGTAATCATATTGGCGATGACCATTTGCCGATCGCCCCCTTTGACAATGCATTTTGCAATCATCGGATCGTAAAAAGGGGTAACGACCGAGCCACTTTGCACCGCAATTTCATGACGTATATGTTTCCCTCTTGGCAGTTGTAACGAGGTAATCGTTCCCGGTGAAGGGAAAAATGTATTCGGATCTTCAGCGTAAATCCGCACTTCAATCGCATGTCCTTCTCGCTTCACTTCAGTTTGTGTAAAAGATAGTGGCTCTCCTGCAGCAATGCGTAGTTGTTGTTCGACGATGTCAATGCCTGTAATTTCTTCTGTTACTGGGTGCTCGACTTGCAAACGTGTATTCATTTCCAAAAAATAAAAGTTTTTTTGCTCATCTACGAGAAACTCGATCGTTCCTGCGTTCGTATATCCGATATGTTTTGCCGCTCGCACAGCAGCTTCTCCCATTTCCCGACGCGTCTCTTCATCTAAAAACGGTGAAGGTGCTTCTTCGACAACTTTTTGATGGCGGCGTTGAATGGAGCATTCTCTTTCCCATAAATACACGCAGTTTCCGTATGCATCAGCTAACAGTTGAATTTCAATATGGCGTGGATTGTCGATATATTTTTCAACATACATCGCCCCATCACCAAAAAAAGAGGATGCGCGGCTTTGATTTCCTTCAAACGCTTTCCGCAGTTGCTCTTCATCGTGAACAAGCTGCATGCCGATGCCTCCGCCCCCTGCGGACGCTTTTAACATAACAGGATAGCCAATCTCGCTTGCTACGTTTGCTGCCTCATCAACATCCGCAAGCGGAAAGGAGATGCCGGGCACAATCGGCACTCCAGCTTCCGCCATCGTCTGTCGCGCTTCAATTTTGCTCCCCATTTTCGCAATAACGTCCGGTTTTGGACCGATAAATACGATCCCTTCTTCTTCGCATCGCCGAGCAAATGTTGCATTCTCTGAAAGCAAGCCGTAACCTGGGTGAATGGCTTCCGCCTTCGTTTCTTTGGCGATGGAAATAATTTTTTCGATATTTAAATAACTCTCATTGACGCGCGCTTTTCCAACGACATACGCTTCATCCGCTTGCTTTACATGAAGCGAATCAGCATCAGCTTCCGAATAAATGGCAACTGTTTGAATGCCGAGTTTTTGGCATGTGCGAATGATGCGCAACGCAATTTCTCCTCGGTTAGCGATAAGCACTTTTGAAAACATTTTCTTCCCCCTTACACGTTCTTTTTCTGCTTTACTCGTTCGCGCGCCCATTCGCGCAATTTAAATTTTTGAATTTTTCCTGATGCGGTCATCGGATACGATGTTGTAAATTCGATATATCGCGGAATTTTATGGCGCGATATATGTCCTTCACAAAACGAACGAATGTCTTCTGCGGTCGCATGTTCCCCCTCTTTTAAAATGATCCACGCCATTACTTCTTCCCCATACGTTTCGTCTGGAACACCGACAACTTGCACATCAAGCACTTTCGGATGTTTATATAAAAACTCTTCAATTTCGCGCGGATAAATATTTTCTCCTCCGCGAATGATCATATCTTTTAACCTTCCTGTAATACGGCAGTAACCGTTTTCATCCATTACCGCTAAGTCGCCTGTATGCAACCATCCTTCTTCGTCAATTGCCTCGCGCGTTGCTGAAGGATTGTTGTAATATCCTTTCATCACATGATATCCGCGCGTACATAACTCTCCTTGCACACCAGGTGGCACTTCTTTATTTGTTGTTGGATCGACAATTTTCACTTCCACATGCGGAAGAGCGCGCCCGACTGTTTCCACCCGCAATTCAATTGGATCATCCGTACGTGTTTGTGTAATGACAGGGGAAGACTCTGTCTGTCCATACGCAATGGTAATTTCTTTTGCCCCCATCTTTTCGATGACTGCTTTCATCACTTCAATCGGGCAGTTCGATCCAGCCATAATGCCTGTGCGTAAAGAAGATAAATGATATGACGCAAAATCTGGATCGTTTAATTCAGCAATAAACATAGTTGGTACCCCATGAAGGGCTGTACATTTCTCGTCTTGCACCGTTTGTAGCACTTGTTTTGGATGGAATTGCTCAAGCGGTACCATCGTTGCACCAACCGTTACGCAAGCAAGCGTACCGAGAACGCAACCAAAACAATGAAAAAAAGGTACGGGAATACATAAACGATCTTCTTTTGTTAGCTTCATACATTCGGCAATGTAATACGCGTTATTGACAATGTTGTAATGTGTAAGCATGACGCCTTTTGGGAATCCTGTCGTTCCTGAGGTATATTGCATGTTAATAACATCGTGTGGATCGAGGGAGTTCATTCGGTCATCTAGTGCTGCGTCTTCGACATCTTCCGCCATGGCTAAGAGGTCATTCCATGAAAATGTTCCTGGATAACGTTGTTCACTTAATACGATGACGTTTCGTAGTTGTGGAAGTCGTTTCGCTTGTAGCTTTCCAGGTTCACAATAAGCAAGTTCAGGTGCAAGGTCGTACATCATATCAATATAAGAAGCATCACGATACTTTTCCATTAAAACAATTGTTGTTGCATCAGATTGCTTTAACAAATATTCTAATTCCGCTGTACGATAATTTGTATTTACTGTAACAAGCACAGCTCCCATTTTCCCTGTCGCAAACTGGCATGCCAGCCACTCCGGTTTATTTGTTGCCCAAACAGCAATATGTTCTCCCGCTTCAATGCCTAGTTTCATCAGCCCTTTCGCAACGAGGCGACAATAATCGTTAAATTGTCGATATGACCAGCGCAACTGACGGTCTGCGTACACAACTGCCTCATGATCGGGATGTGCCAAAGCCTTTTGCTCAAGCAATTGTCCAACTGTGATATGAAGCATACACTCACTCCTTTTTAGCATCCTAATTGACGGGCAATGACGAGCCGTTGAATTTCCGATGTCCCTTCACCAATTTCCATCAACTTCATATCACGAAGATGACGTTCAACACCGTATTCTTTCATATACCCGTATCCACCGTGAATTTGAATCGCTTGATTACAAATATGAAATCCTGTTTCAGAAGCAAATAATTTCGCATACGCCGCCTCTTTCGTAAACGGTTTGCCTTGATCTTTTAACCATGCCGCTTTGTACACCATATTGCGCGCAAGTTCAAGTTGCATCGCCATGTCGGCAAGTTTAAATTGAATGGCTTGAAACTTGGCGATCGGTTGACCGAACTGCTTCCGTTCTTTCGCATATTGAAGCGCCTTTTCAAATGCAGCTTGCGCGATTCCGACAGCTAATGCAGCAATAGATATGCGTCCGCCATCTAGCGTATATAAAAACTGCTTAAATCCTTTTTTCGGATCGCCTAATATATTTTCTTTTGGCACGCGCACATCTTGCAAAACAAGCTCGCACGTATTAGATGCGCGAACGCCCATTTTGTCATAATGGCAGTTAATCGTAAACCCCGGCGCATCTGTTGGAACGATAAAAGCGGAAATAATATTTTTTCCTCGTTCATCTTTACCGGTGACAGCGGTTACAATGACTTGCCGTGCATAGCCTGCATTTGTAATCCAACATTTTTCTCCGTTAATGACGTATTCATCGCCATCTAAAACGGCGCGCGTTTGCGTTCCCCCTGCGTCAGATCCTGCATTCGGTTCTGTCAATCCGAACGAACCGAACGTTTCACCTTTTGCCATCGGTACGAGCCATTTCTCTTTTTGTTCTTCTGTCCCGAAATAATAAATTGGGCTAGCACCGAGCGATACAGCCGCCGCATAACTTAACCCTGTTCCACCGCACGCTCGACCAATTTCTTCAACCGCAATCGCATACGAAATCGTATCTCCACCAGAGCCGCCATATTGTTCAGGGAAAGGAATGCCGAACAGACCGAGCTCGCCCATTTTTTTGAACGTCTCAATTGGAAAAATCGCATCCTCATCCCATTTCGACGCGTATGGGGCAATTTCCTTTTCCGCAAAATCACGAACCATTTCTTTAATCATTTGTTGTTCTTTCGTTAATTCAAAATGCATTTGCTTTTCCCCCTTTATAAAATGAAAGTATATGAAACCAACAAGCCTGTTTTTATTTCAAACCGACTAGTTGGTCTGTTTCCTTTACAACATCCGTCATTCGTCGCTTACATGCGACAAAAGAAATGACGAAATGTCTTCATCACGCTTCGCTTCTTCTGTCAAAAGCGAATGTAAAATCAAGTCATTAAAAGCGACTGCGATTTGTTCAATAGACATTGGACCATCAGGCTTATACCATTTGTACATCCAGTTTACCATTCCGATAATTGACAAACCCGCAATTTCGACGGGCACTTCGCTGCGAAACTGTTTTGCTTCAATGCCTTCCCGCAGCACTTGAAAAATAATTTGCTTATACTGCTCACGCTTTTCATTAATTTTTTCAGCGTATGCTGGCTTTAAATATGCAGCCTCTTGATTAAATACTGTAATGTGCGGTTTATATATATGAAAAACTCTCACAAATGAATGAATGATCGCACATAACCGTTTTGTCGGGGTCTTATATTTTACATATGCTTCTTGCGCTTTATTTAGCACATACGTAATAAATACATCGTGAATGTGGTAAAGCAACTCATCTTTTGATTTAAAGTTATGATAAAAGCCTCCTTTTGACGCTCCACATTCCGCAACAATTCGATCTACTGTCACCCCATGATACCCATACTTTTCAAACAATGTAAGCGCTGTTTCAATAATGCGCTCTTTTAATTGCTTTTCAACCATGCACATAATCTCCTTTTTGTTGTATTTTAACATAATATTTAGAAAAATTTAATAGTTTTTTATAACTCTATCAAATATATGTAACTATTCACCCCAGTGCTAGTGTATAAAAAAGCCCAGCACAAATAAGGCATCCTCGTGATAGAAAATGCCCTAGCTTGGTTGTTGTCAAAGAGAACATGCACTTCACGTAAGAAACGCAACGCTTCTTCCTTTCGTTTCTGAAGCCGTCGAACAAAAGCGAGTGCTTTTTTCGGAAGAGGCATCGTCGTTTCTAATCGGTGCTGTGCTTTCGCTAGGATGCGATCATACACTCGTTCCCATCGTTTCGCTTCTTCTTCGAAAAGCGCACCGTGATGAGCTTCGACGGCCTGTTTGGCGGCTAACAGAAACGTCGTCATGCGCGATGCCCATGTATGCCCTTGTTCGATGAAGCCTTTTCACTCACGCAAATGATGGGCGTGACAAAGGGCATGGGTGGCTTGCGTGTATTTTGGATACGTACCGAACCCATCGTGCATCATCGTCCCTTGATATCGCGGAAGAATCCCGATGTCATCGGTCGCTTTCTTTCCGCGAGAAACATGAGAAGCCAAGTACGTATATTTCGATGTACACGCGACATGCACCCATGCGAGTTTCCCATCCATGCGCAAACTCGTTTCATCGACATGCAGGATGTTGGATTCAAGTAAGGCGTCTTCGATCATGTCCATATTCGATTCTAGCGCTTCGCGTCCTCGTTTCACCATATTGGCAAGGGTTCCTGTACTGATTGGGTGTTGATATAATGCTTCGATCGTATCACTCAAACGTTTGTAAGGGATCAATTGGATATGGTGCAAATATACAGCGAGCGCCGTGAGCCGTGGACCATATTGCACATGATTCGTGACATAGGATGGGAATTCGGCTTGTTGAACACATCGGCAATGCGGACAGGATTTCACTTCACGCTCATGTTGTGTCACTTCGATCGTCATGGGAGGGAGATCGAACACTTGACGGACATCGACTTTGAACGGTTTGACTTCACGCAAAGAAGCCCCACATCCTTGACACGTGTTCACACGATGGACGACACGATGATGTGGATGTTCCACTTGACGGAGCGTCGTTCCTTGATGCCCTTCTTGTCCGCCTGGTTTGTTGCCAGATGGCTGACGAGAAGAATGGGTGTGAAAACGGTCAGAAGATGGGGGCAAATGGCTATTGGAGCTGTTTTTTTTCGTGCGTGCTTCCAGCTCTTGAACGCGATACTTGAGTTGTTCATTTTCTTTGCGTAACTGTTTGTTTTCGTGACGCAAATGTTCATTTTCTTGAACGAGTTGATGAATGAGCTGTTTCTGTTGTTGAACTTTGCTGATTAAGCTCTCAACTGTAAATACAGCTTGTTGTACCGTCAACATGCGATTCACCTCCTTGTCTATCAATATTCACATCATAGACAGGAAAAGCAAAAAATATTCAGCTCACTTGATCATGTGGCTGAATAGTTACAAATGTATAAATTGAAATAAAGGTTTTCTCCCGTTCCACGGCGAATAAATAATAGGGGAACGGAGAGAAAATACGATGCCAAATCATAAAGACGAGATCGAAAAGTTGTCCACTGCCATGAAAGAAGCAAAAAGTAAACGAACATATGAACGCTACCAAGCCATTTATCTTCATTTGCAGGGGATACACCAAAGGAGAAATCGCAACGATTATTGATCGATCCAAGAAAACTATTTATAACTATATTCATGCCTACGCCCAGCGCGGTCTTGATGGACTGGAGATGAAATACTCACCTGGCGCCCCACGTCGATTGAGCCCTAAACAGGAAAAAGAGCTGGCTTTGATCATTGAACATCAGCTCCCCGTAGATGTGGGATTCGAAGCAAAATATAATTGGACGCTTGCGATCATCGCTGAACTCATTCAACAAAAGTGGGGGCCAACGTACACGCTTCGTGGAACAAGTGAAATTCTGCATCGGTTAGGGCTAAGTTATACGAAACCGACCTACACACTAGCCAATGCCGATGAAGAGAAACAAAAAGAATTCGTCGAAAACACCTTCCCAAAAGTAAAAAAAACTGTTAGATGGGAACATCGCCCATGTCCTCTTTCAAGATGAATCGATGATTCGTGATTACCAAGCGATTCAAAAAACACGGTTTGTCAAAGGAAAACAACGAATCATTCCGACGTTTAGAAAACATCAAGGGCTGAAGCTGATTGGCACGTTGAACCACGAAACAGGGAAAGTGTTTTGCATCGAAGAAGAACACCATGACGCGGAAACATTTCTTCGTTTTCTTCAACTTGTGTTAGAACGCTATCCTACAGGCAAAATGGTGATCATTTTAGATAACGCTCGAATTCACCATGCCAAACTCATTCAGCCATTTTTAAAAGAACACGAAGATCGGTTAGAGCTCGTCTTTTTGCCACCATACAGTCCGCAATTGAACTTGATTGAAGGGCTATGGAAATGGCTGAAATCAGACGTGATTTACAACGTGTTCTATTCGAGTGTGCAAGAAATTAGAAAAAATGTCCAAGCCCTTATGCAGCGAATCAACCAGAAACCAGAACGAACGATCGATCATTTGTGTGTTCAGTTGTAAATTTTTAATTCAACTTATATATTTTTAAAAAAATAACATAATATCTCACATTTCGCACCCTCTCGACAAAAATCGGGAGGATTTTTTTATCTTCCTGTCGAATAAAACCTTGGAATACAAGGAAAGCAAAGGAGT